>JBECKU010000227.1:0-30671 GCA_040235385.1 Candidatus Sulfobium sp.
CGGCGGGGTCGGGGGCTCTTTGGGGGGCTTGGGCGGCTTTTTCGGCGGTTTTTTGGGCGGTTGTGGCCTATGAGTTACTTTAACCGCAACATGGCCCGCCTCTTTGCCAAACAGCACATTAATGCTCATATTCCTCCTTTTTCAGATCCAAATGAGAACCGCTAAGAAAAGTATAGCAAATATCTCTTCGGCGTCCTACCCACTCTCGCCCGGCCATGCATAGCCGGCGGACCGGGCCAGTTGCTCCCGCAGTTTATCGCTGATGATAAAAGGGACTTCAGGTATTTCACGAAAATGAAATTTCAGGTACCGGCCGTCCCGTCCGAACGAAGTAATCATGATGTCCCTCCAGGGGATGAAGAGAGGCGGGTGTCCCGGCCTGAAGAGGAAGAAAGTGGAAAGATATAAACCCCCCGAGTTCGCTCCTACGGTGAGACAATTATTGTATCTCATGAAACCCCGCATACGCGCACTCTGATATTTCCAGAGATTTCCTGTGAACGGCTCGGTCCGGCGATAAACAGAAGCAAGCCGGGCCCATCCGCTCAGGGAAGAAATACCCAGAAGAACCAGCACCCAGACGCACAAGATCAGGATGGGGATCAACTCTTCAGGCCGGAGATCCGTAGACATGGTTACCTCATTCCGTATCCACCGGGATTTCAGGGGAATACCTGAATATATCGGACGTGAATGCCCGAAAAACAAAGAAGACCAGGGAGGCTATGCCCCAGATCAGACCTATAACCACGCCTGCGTCTATGATTCCCCGCCAGGGCTGGGGCAAGAGGCGGACAAGGAGGATCAATACAATAATTCCCAGGGTCAGGGAAATGGAAGTGATTTTTCTCCTTTTTGTAGCGTGGAAATAACCCATGCAGAAGAACGGACCGAAAATGACCAGAAGGGGGCGGGGATGCTGTTTCAGGTATCTGGCCCTGGATGCAACACGGGGAGAAAACCTCTGCTGGAAGCCCCTGTATCCTTCGGCAAAGGCCATGAAGACAATCACAAGCGCCAGGACAATCCAGTGATACCAGGAAAAATTATGGGAGAACGCATCGAGAGCAAGCGGACTGAGGCGATAGACCGCGCTGGCTAGAATCAGTAGCACCCCGCCGATTCCCCATATTGCTCCGATCACACCCAAGGCCGACGTTTTCCTTCCATACAACGAAATCCAAATTGACAAGTTTCTCTCCTGAACATAAAATGGATTATACCTAAAGAAGCCTTGGTTATCCAGCCTCAGGAGTCTGACAAGTAAATGGACGACAGAATAAATAGCACTGACGAACGAGAACTGATGCGTGCCGCTCTGGAGAAAATCGATTTTATTCTTTCGCGTTATATCAGGCACCTGCCGGAAGAACCCGATATGCGGAAATATTCAGCATTTCTCTGGAATGGCAAAAACGGGGGGCTCCAGCCGATAAGAAAGCCGGTCAGGATAAACGCGGACGAACTGGGAGGAATAGAGGAGCATAAGAAGACCGTAATTGCCAATACCAGGAACTTCGCAGTAGGAAAGCCGGCGAATAACGTTCTATTATGGGGGGAAAGGGGAACGGGCAAGTCGTCCTTAATAAAAGCGATGCTCGGACTCTTTGCCCGCCGGAATCTGCGGATGATTCAGGTCTATACCCATGACATACTGGGAATTCCCGGAATATACGATGTTATAGCCAGAAATGAAGAATACAGGTTTATCATCTTCATCGACGACCTCACCTTCGAAGAGGACCAGACCGACTATAAGGAGATGAAGACGATTATGGACGGCGGTCTGTCCGGAATTCCGGAAAACCTCCTCTTCTATGCTACCTCGAACAGAAAGCATCTCATCCCTGAGAGGTTCTCTGACAGAGGCGAAGATGATATCCGGCCATCCGATACGACGGAGGAAAAACTCTCCCTTTCCGACAGGTTCGGGATCAGGCTGGGGTTCTATCATTTTTCTCAGGACGCTTATCTTGAGATCGTCGATCTATATGCAAGGAAACACGGCGTTGTGACGGACGCAAAACTCCACCGGTCGGCTCTTCAATGGTCGCTGGAGTCCGGCAGCAGGAACGGGAGGACTGCTGAGCAGTTCGTAAGAAATCTCATGGGCACTAAAAGAGGATAGTTTTCGAAAATAGTCTTATCCCCGGAGCTTTGCCTGAAATATCTGCTGTCCTTCCGGAAAGAGGCTTTTTGTTGTGAAATCGAGCCTAAAGGGATCGGGCGGGATTGACGGTCTATTTGTTCGATGATAAAGTCAAAATAAAGTCTGCATTTTTGAATTAACAGAGGAGGAACCATGAATGACGATGTGGTATATACCTCACGTGTCAGGATCGAAAGAAAAAAAGGGACCTTGCGTCATGCTTTTCTGCCTGTGGAAAAGGAGCCTGTTCTGTTCGGTGTCCATTCCGAAATAGCGGAGTACTACGGGGTGGACCCCGCGGTGGAAGAACCGCATGCGACTACGCTCGATTACCTTGTAGCTGCTGCTGCGGGCTGACTGACAGGGACCTTCGGCGGTGCGCTGGAGGCGCGCGGGATAAAGGCGGAAGACAAGCTGACCGGCCGGGCGACCGGTGAGATCGTAAAAGAAGGAGATGTTCTCATAGTAAGAAAAATCCATGTAGATTATTACTTGAAGGCGGCGCCCGCCGAAGAAGAGACAGTCAGGCGTGTCCACGGCTTTCATATGGATCACTGCCCGACAGCCATGACAATACGGAAATGTGTGGATATATCAACGTCCCTGGAGATAGAGCCTCTCTGAATGGGCCTTAAGGATAAGAGCTTCGATCCCGCTGACATATCTCATGGACAAATGGGGCCGGTTATCAGGAAATAACATCTTCAATGCTCTGAAACTGCATCCCCAAAGCGCCGGCAACCGCTTCGTGAACAATCTTGCCCTGACAGGTGTTAAGTGCGCTTCTGATCGCTTTGTCTTTGCGTATTGCGGACTCGACCCCCTCATTCGCGACGATGATGATATAAGGCAGCGTGGCGTTTGTGAGCGCCAGTGTCGATGTCCTCGGATATGCTCCGGGCATATTGGCTACTGCATAATGAATGACGTTATCGACAGTATAGATCGGATTATCGTGAGTGGTGGGTTTCGATGTCTCAGCGCATCCCCCCTGGTCGATGGATACGTCTACGATCACGGCGCCTTTTTTCATGGTTTTTAACATGTCTCGGGCGATCAGGACCGGAGGCTTCGCGCCCGTGACGAGGACTGCGCAAATAATAATGTCCGCTTGCCTTATCTCTGTTTCTATATTGTGACCGGTTGACGGGAGCGTTTTTACTCTCCCCATGAACCATTCATCGATCTTTTGAAGTTTCTCCACTCCCTTGTTGATAACTAACGTATCCATTCCGAGACCGGCGCATACCCGCACGGCATTAGTGCCGACTACCCCGGCTCCGAGAACGAGTGCGCGTGCCGGCTTGACGCCGGCAGTCCCCGTCGGCAGTACCCCCGAGCCACCATGCTCCGCCTGGAGAAAATATGCGCCCATGAGAGGGGCCATCCTGCCGGCGATCTCGCTCATAGGGGAAAGCAAGGGGAGCGCACCGTCTTTCTGGAGTGTTTCATATCCCAGCGCGATAATCTTCCTGTCGATAAGTATCTCGGTGAGCCTTCTGTTTGCGGCAAGATGAAGATAGGTGAAGACTGTCTGACCCGCCTTCAAAAGGACGTATTCTTCCGGGAGAGGCTCTTTGACTTTCACTATGAGTTCCGATTTGCGGAAAAGGGTCCCGCGGTCCACAATGTCGGCATCGCTCTCAAGGTATTCGTCATTTCCAAAGCCGCTCCCGTCGCCGGCGCCATCTTCGACAAGAACGGTATGGCCGCTCTTCTTGAGATCTCTTATGCCCTGGGGGGTCATTCCGACCCTGTATTCTTCTTTCTTGATCTCCTTTGGAATGCCGATGATCATCTTATTCGAAATATCCCATAATGTCCGACTTCTTTGTTCCGGTCAGATTGACGGTGATGCTCTTGTCCAGTCTGGACTTCGCATCCCGACCGATCTGTTCGACAATTCTCCCGTTTATCTCGGCAGGGGCCGCGAAATACCACGCATCGCACGGTCCTTTAGCTATTATCGTATCTATGTCCCTCGCGATCAGTTTTATCATCCTTTTTTCCATTTCGAGTTCGATGTTGTGGGGCTCGCCGTATCCCTTGGATTTTGAAAGTCCGTCTTTGCGGCTGAACCTTCCCGCCTGATCGCTCAATTTGTCTCCAAGTTTGCCGTGGCCCTCAAGAGAATCGTAGCCTTCGATCAAGCTGAGTTTAGCGCTTCCGAGAGGTGTCCGCGAAACCCTGTAGGCCCTGAAATGCCCGAGATCGGCGGTGATGACAATCGTGGATTTACTCATGTCTGCCTCCTTATTCAATAAAATTATAGTAAATCCGGAGGCCGTCATCAATTTAAATATTACTTTATTGAGAGCGCCGATACGCCATTTCTTTAAATTGTAAAAATAATTTAAGATGATAAAATGAAACCATGGATTCAAAAAAGACACCGGATAAAAAGAAAATCCCCGACCAGACCCTGAGTGATAAACTCAAAAGTCCGCAGTGGAGAGCGGGGATTGCTTCCCTGCTCATTTTTATTGTCGTCATCGTATGGGCGCAATACATGGGCACGGGCGGACCAACTGTCCATAATATCTCTTACACCCAGTTTATAAAGCAATTGGATTCCGATAACGTCGGGTCTGTCTCCATCAAGGGCCTGCAGGTCAAAGGAGAACTAAAAAAGAATGTCGATATCGTCCTGGAAGAAGACAAGAAACCGACCGCCGTAAAACAGTTCAAGACCTTTCTCCCCACATTTCAGGGAGAGGACCTCATCTCCAGGTTGAGCGAACATAAAGTGGATATCGATGTTCAGCCGGAGGAGAGTAAATCTATTTTCTGGCAGTTCATTATCGGGATTCTTCCGTGGGTGTTGATAATAGGGGTATGGGTATTGATTATGCGGCGGGCGCAGCAGCAGATGCAGGGAGGCCCGGGCGGGCTTTTCAGTTTCGGCCAGAGCAAAGCGAAGCTTTATGATGTAAAGAAACCGAGTGTTACCTTCGAGAATGTGGCCGGGTTGAAAAATGTTAAAAACCAGCTCAGGGAAACGATCGAATTTTTGAGAGACCCTGCAAAATTCACAAGACTCGGGGCGAAGGTCCCGAAGGGCGTGCTGCTCATCGGACCCCCGGGCACGGGGAAAACACTACTGGCCCGTGCCACGGCGGGCGAGGCAAATGTCCCGTTTTACAGCATCAGCGGTTCGGAATTCATTGAGATGTTTGTGGGGGTGGGGGCTTCACGCGTCCGGGACCTGTTCAAGAAAGCCAAGGACTCACATCCCAGCATTATATTCATCGACGAGATAGACGCAGTCGGCAGGACCAGGGGGGCCGGGCTCGGGGGTGGACACGATGAGAGGGAACAGACATTGAACCAGTTATTAAGCGAGATGGACGGTTTCGACCCGCATGAGGAAGTCATAATCATGGCTGCTACGAACAGGCCGGATGTCTTGGACCCGGCTCTCCTCAGGCCCGGAAGGTTCGACCGGCGGATTGTTATAGATTCTCCGGGCTGGAGAGAACGGAAAGAGATCCTTGAGGTGCATACGCGGAACAAGAAAATTGCCGATGATGTGGACCTCGAGAAGATCGCGCGGGGCACACCGGGGATGACAGGCGCCGACCTCGAAAATCTCGCGAATGAGGCGAGTCTGATCGCTGTCAGAAAAGAAAAGGACCAGATTGATATGAGCGATTTCGACGAGGCCAGGGATGTAATCCTTATGGGTTCGGTAAGAGAAGAGACGATCAGCGATGTGGAAAAGAAGATAACCGCATACCATGAGGCCGGGCACGCCCTTGTCGCCTGGAAACTGCCTGGAACCGATCCGATCTATAAAGTAAGCATACTCCCCAGGGGAATGGCGATGGGAGTCACCCAGTTGCTGCCTGAAGAAGACAGGCACTATTACCCTAAGACCTATCTGATGAACCGGTTGAGCGTGGCTCTCGGGGGCAGGAATGCGGAGAGGATCGTCTTCGATGACGTGAGCAGCGGCGGCCAGAACGACCTGAAGGAAGCTACCTCCCTGGCCGAAAAAATGGTCGCCCAGTGGGGTATGAGCGACAAGATAGGACCTGTAAACCTGGGAAGGGGCGAGGAGCATCCCTTTCTCGGCAGGGAACTCGCCCAACCAAAGCGATACAGCGAAGAGATGGCCTGGATCATGGACCAGGAGATACAGAACATAATTCTGGAGGCGGATGAAAAGGCAAAACAAATATTGTCCGATAACAGGGAGCCCCTTGACAAATTGGCCCAGGCTCTGTTGAAGGAAGAGGTGCTCGAGAAAGAGGACCTCATGAGGCTCATCGGGGAGCCTGAGAAAAAGGAAGATGCTGAGAAGACCGATGAATTCGTGAGTTAAGAATATCGGCAGAGTGGTCCCCTCTTCTCCCTTATGAGAATCAAGACCTCCTTGGATTTGTACATCTATAGTGAATCTATGCATGTCCGCCGTAATGACATAAGCCCTGTACATTGTGTAAAATATTGGATTAAATACATTAAGGAGCAGGGATGTTTCACGCGACGACTATACTATGTGTCAGAAAAAACGGAAAGGTGGCGATCGGAGGCGACGGTCAGGTCAGCATGGGGGACACCGTCCTGAAGCATAACGCAAAAAAGATCAGAAAAATGTATAACGAGAGGGTAGTGGCGGGTTTTGCCGGGGCCACCGCCGACGCTTTTACGCTTTTTGAAAAGTTCGAGGGTAAACTCGAGTCCTACCGGGGCAATATTACAAGGGCGGCGGTCGAACTCGCCAAGGACTGGAGGACGGACAAGATATTAAGAAGGCTCGAGGCACTTCTGATCATTGCCGATATCGAGCACACATTCATTCTCTCCGGAAATGGGGACGTTATCGAACCCGAAGAAGGGATAGCGGCAATCGGTTCGGGCGGACCTTACGCGCAGGCCGCGGCCAGGGCCCTTTATGAGAACACGGAGTTTAGCGCAAAAGAGATCATAGACAAATCCATGAAGATCGCATCCAGGATCTGCATATATACAAACGAAAATGTCAATATTGAGGAGCTTCCATAGTGGATACCCTTACACCCAGAAAGATAGTAGAAGAACTTGACAAGTATATAATCGGACAGGACAATGCCAAAAAGTCCGTTGCAATAGCGCTCAGGAACAGATGGAGGAGACAGAAGCTTTCTCCGGATCTTAAAGATGAGGTGCTCCCTAAAAACATTATTATGATCGGTCCGACCGGCGTGGGAAAGACCGAGATTGCCCGGCGTCTATCGAGACTCGCGAACGCCCCTTTTTTGAAAGTGGAAGCATCCAAATTTACCGAGGTCGGCTACGTCGGACGGGACGTCGAGTCCATGATCCGGGATTTGACCGAGATATCGGTGAATATGGTTAAACTTGAGCATCTTGAAAAAATAAGAGAAAAGGCCAAACATCTGGCCGAAGAAAAATTACTGGACCTGTTATTGCCCCAACCCCGCACCCTGAGACTGAACGAGGTTGACGAGCAGGAGCGTGAGAGGAATAAGGAGACGAGGGAGAGGCTCAGGCAGCAGTTGAGGGACGGGAAACTCGATTCGAGATACGTGGATATCGAAGTGAAAGAAAAAGTGATGCCCTTCGGGGTCGTATCGAATGTAGGTCTCGAAGACCTGGAGATCAATCTTAAATCTATGCTCGGGAACCTGCTTCCGGAGAAGTCCAAGAGAAGAAAAGTAAAGATACCCGAGGCCCTTGTAATTCTCGAACAGGAAGAATCCAACAGACTCCTCGACATGGACAAAATTACGCAGGACGCTCTGGAGAGGGCTGAACAGACGGGTATCGTTTTTATCGACGAGATAGACAAGGTCGCCTCCAGGGGGCAGGGGCAGGGGCCGGATGTATCGAGGGAAGGAGTCCAGCGGGACCTCCTGCCCATAGTCGAAGGGTCCACTGTTACGACGAAATACGGACCCGTAAAAACCGAGCATATCCTTTTCATCGCCTCAGGGGCTTTTCATACTGCGAAGCCCTCAGACCTTATCCCCGAGCTGCAGGGCAGGTTTCCCATAAGAGTGGAACTGGACGCGCTTGGGAAGGAGGATTTCGTCAGGATACTGACCGAGCCCCATAATGCGCTGGTCAAGCAGTATACGGAGTTGCTTGCCACGGAAGAGGTTACGATCGATTTCAGCGAGGATTCCATTGACGAGATATCCGAGATCGCGGCCATCGTGAACGATAAAACCGAAAATATAGGGGCACGCAGGCTGCATACGATTCTCGAAAGACTTCTCGAAGATATTTCTTTCGAGGCCCCGGAAAAAAGGGGATTGAGGCTTGATATCGACAGGGCATACGTGAAAGACAAACTCGGTGAGATCGTTATGGACGAAGACCTGAGCCGGTATATATTATAGGGGTGCGCCCGCGTCCATTCATATTATTCGTTATTTTGTCCCTTCTTCTTATTTCCTGCTCTACTGCCAGGCGCGAAACCCTTCCTCAAGTGTCATATGTCGTCGCATCCTGGTATGGTCCTGACTTCCATGGAAAGCCGACATCGTCGGGAGAGATCTACAACATGTATTCTCATACCTGCGCTCATAAAGAATTCCCCTTCGGCACACGACTGAGTGTAACCAACACTGCCAATTTTAAAAATTCAGAATGCATCGTAAACGACAGAGGGCCATTTGTGGCCGGAAGGGACCTGGACCTTTCCTACACTGTCGCAAAAGAGATAGGATTGATAGGACCGGGGACGGGACGGGTCATGATTGAGGTCATTGGTCGCGACAACTCCTATATTAAAAGGGTGAAGGTTGAGACGCGTGAAAAAACCGGACCTTTTGTGATTCAGGTAGGTTCATTTACAGAGGGCGTCAACGCTATCAGACTGAAGACCGCGCTTTCCCTGGAATACGATAATGTCCGCGTCGACGAAACGGATGTGAACGGAACTAATTATTACCGGGTCAGAATAGGGGATTACCAGGAGTGGAAGCAGACTGTCGATGTTGCCGAAAAACTTGGACAGGAAGGATATCAGGCCGTAGTCCTCAAGGCGGATTCGGAGATTTAGATACAAAATGACCTGCCTGCATCCGCATTTTGAGTATAATTGATATCCTCTGGAAAGCTGTTAAAAATAATCTATTTCATGTAAAATTCCGGTATGAAAACTTATGAAGAGGCAGTGGAGTTTCACGGACATTCCTGTCCGGGACTTGCGCTGGGATACAGGGTCGCGTTAAGGGCGCTCCGGGAATTCGCAAAACGGTCCCGGGACGAGGAACTCGTAGCGATTGTCGAGAATAATTCGTGTGCCGTGGATGCCGTCCAGGTCATGACCGGATGTACTTTCGGTAAAGGCAACCTGATTTTCAGGGATTACGGTAAACAGGTCTATACTTTTATCAGCAGACCTTCAGGTAAAAGCCTCAGGATCGCTATTGACTGGAAGAAGCCTTCTGAGAGCAGGGAAGAAAAGAAGATGTGGGAAAGGTATGCAAAAGGGGAGCGGTCCAAGAAGGTGACCGATTTTGTTCATGGCAGGAAGGCCGCGAAGACGCGGCATATACTCGAAGCTGATGAAAAAGAGCTCATGGTAGTAAAGAAGGGAAAAGAACCCCTCCCTGAAGAAGCGGAGATATACCCGAGTCTGACCTGTGAGGAGTGCGGTGAGAAGATGATGGAACCGAGGGGGCGAGTCAGGGACGGAAAGATAGTTTGCATCCCGTGTTTTGAGGGCGGGAAGTAATGGAAGAAATTATTAAGAAGGCCGAGATACTGATCGATGCGTTACCGTATATCCGGAATTTTTACGGTAAGACCTTTGTGATCAAATACGGAGGTGCGGCCCAGACAAAGGACGAATTAAAGGACTCGTTCGCGAAAGATGTCGTGATGCTGAATTTTATCGGTATCAGGACGGTGATAGTACACGGCGGAGGCCCCAGGGTGTCGGCGACGATGGAGAAAATGGGGAAAAAGCCGGAGTTTGTGCATGGACAGAGGGTCACCGACAAGGAGACGATGGACATTGTTGAAATGGTACTCGGCGGTCTCGTGAATAAAGAGATCGTTGCCCTTATCAACCGTCACGGAGGGAAGGCCGTCGGTCTGAGCGGCAAAGACGGGGGACTGTTAAAGGCACGTAAAAAATTGATAAAGAAGATCACGCCCGAAACGGGTGTAAGTGAGATCGTGGACCTCGGACTTGTAGGGGAAGTGTCGTCCGTGGAGCCGGGTATTATAGACAGTCTGGAAAAGAGCGGGTTCATCCCCGTGATATCTCCCATCGGTGTCGGCCCTGCCGGAGAGACTTTCAATATCAACGCTGACTTTGTGGCCGCCTCGGTCGCATCAGCCCTCAAGTCGGAAAAGCTCATACTTCTTACCGATGTGCCGGGCCTTCTGGACAAAAAAGGCGCGATAATCTCTACTGCGAAAAAAAGTAAAATCACCCGGTTGATCAAAGATAGCGTAATCACCGGAGGAATGCTCCCTAAAGTTGCGGCATGCATGGAAGCGCTTGCGGGAGGTGTTCACAAGGCACATATCGTCGACGGAAGAATTCCCCATTGTCTGCTCCTTGAGATTTTCACCAGGGAAGGCGTCGGCACCGAGATTCTGGGATAGAGGCTCTATCGGCGATTCTCTTTCAATTTCTCGCCTGCCGTATGGTTTTGTTCACTTAATTTATCGATAGCTTGTTGTTCCCGTCACTTTCCCTTCATTTGCATCACCGGATGATGCGAGATAAAATGGATGCAGGAACGAAAAGAAATAACGGAGGGCTCATGTTCTTATATCTCGTGCAACATGCGGAACCGAAGAAGGAAGAGGAAGATCCTGCAAGACCGCTTTCCGAAAAGGGGGTGAAGGATGCCGGAAGAATTGCGGAAAACCTTTCGCGCCTGGGGCTGATGATCGAAACGATACTTCACAGCAAGAAATTGAGGGCGAAGCAGACCGCCGAGATCATGGCCGGCCGCTTCAGTCCTCCTCCCGGCATTTCAGAAACGGATGGCTTGTCTCCGCTCGATGATCCCGCCGTATGGGACGACCGTCTTAAATATGTGACCGAAGACGTGATGCTTGTCGGGCATCTTCCCCATCTGGATAAACTTTCCTCTCTCCTGCTGTGCGGAGAAAAAGACAAGGGGATCATATCTTTTACGATGGGCGGCGTAGTGTGTCTGGAGAGGGACGAAAAGGGGCACTGGGCAGTTCAGTGGATGATAACCCCGAAGACGACAGCCCATTGCCTTGAAACGCAGTGAGAATGAGCTCGGAGACTATGTTCCTCCTTTCACTCAAAAAGAGTTTACGAATTAGCCGGCAGGACTTGCGCCGGGCTTGAAAAGATATCTGATCGTCAGTCCTTGTACCAGTATTGAAAAGACTACCACTGTATATGTCATCGTGAGTATAATGTCCCTTTCCGCTCCTACAGGAAGAGAAAGAGCGAGAGCGACTGAAATCCCCCCTCGCAGGCCACCCCAGGTCATGAGCTTGAGCGACTGGCCGCTGAACCTTTTCATGAGGTTAAACAAGGACCCCGGAATTCCGATGGATATGAACCGAGATAAAATAGCGACTGGAATGGCGATGAGACCGGCCATAAGGTGGTGGATGGAGATCGGCACGACGATGAGTTCAATGCCGATGAGGACGAACAATATGGCATTCAGTATCTCGTCGATGAGTTCCCAGAATGTGTCGATATTCTCGCGTGTCTTCTCGGACATGGCGAGTTCTCTTCCGTGGTTTCCTATCAGCAAGCCGGCGATGACGATAGCAATCGGTCCCGAGGTGTGGACGGCGGAGGCGAGCGCATACCCTCCCGTCACCAAAGAGAGCGTAACGAGTATTTCCACCGTGTAGTTGTCCATGCTTTTCAGTATGAGGTAAGCGATCCAGCCCAGCATTAACCCCAGAACGGCGCCCCCCAAAGCCTCCTCAAGGAAGAGCAGCGAGATTTCACCAGCTGAAATATCTCTTCCTCCCATGGCTATATCGAGCATCACGATGAAAACGACAACTCCTATGCCGTCGTTGAAGAGCGACTCGCCGGAAATTTTTATTTCAAGGCTTTTCGGCGCTCCGGCTTTTTTCATGATGCCGAGAACGGCTATCGGATCGGTAGGGGATATGAGGGCGCCGAAGAGCATACAGTAGACAAAACGTATTTTCAAATGAAGCAGTGACAGGACGAAATAAGTGATCGTTCCGACGAGGAACGTTGAAAGTACGACCCCGATTGTCGCAAATGCCGCTATTTCCCATTTGTGTTTCAGGAGTTCGTTGAGGTTGATGTGGAACGCACCGGCGAACAGAAGGAATCCCAGCATGCCGACCAGAAGAGTCTGATTGAAATCTATGCTCTTTACGATTTCCTCCCAATGCTCTTCAATGCCGAGGCCGAAAGGTCCGATTCGCCCCAGAGCTACAAGCCCGAGGGACATAAGCACGGAAATCAGCATTATCCCGATCGTCGTGGGCAATTTGATAAAACGGTGATTCAGGTAACCGAAAAGGGCCGAAAGAGTTATAAGCATGGCGATGATATTGAATAATTTCATGCAATCTCCAGTAGATACCCGCCGCGTCCGGGTTATATTAAGAAGATATTATACTCGCATCGTCCTGTAATGACTACTCTTCGTCCCTGATATGGGAGTGCCCCGACTGCCCGAAAAGACAAGCGTCAAGAAGGGAAACAAGGATAGCTCCCAGGGAGGGATTCCCGCCAGTTCGCGGGGCAGGGTGGTTAATCCAAAGCTTTCGGGACTCTGCCGGCTGAGCAGCCTTCTGTGAAGATCCTGCTTTTCCTCGTCTCGATGGACCGCTCCCGTTGCACGGCTTCGGAACGGTAATTGGCTCCCGGGGAGGGATTCGAACCCCCGACAGGGTGGTTAACAGCCACCTGCTCTGCCGGCTGAGCTACCCGGGAATATCTGAACCAATGTAAATTGTAGCTTTTTTTTATATCAAAAAAAAGGTATCTTTGTCAACGAGTCTTGCCTCAAAGCTGCTTTAGTTCATCCGTAGAGGATTGTATATCCATATCGCGTGGCGTGATTATGGAGCTTCCTCCTTCAAAATACTACGTAAATTGATTAACATTAAGATCATCCATCAGTCGCTGCATGCAGATTCAGCGTCAATTGAGTATAATTAGACATGACAAGAAGAATATTCTCACTCTTCCTCCTGATTGCTCCTCTCCTTGCCTTTCTCTCCATGTCCTTTTCCCAGGAACCGCAGGGTCAGGTCCTCGTCATTACCGTCGACAGCGTAATCAACCCCGTTTCAGCGGAATTCATAGAAAAGAGCATAAAACAGGCGGAGGAAACAGGGTCTGCCGCTCTCGTTATCGAGCTGGACACCCCTGGAGGCCTCGACACGTCTATGAGAAAGATAGTGAAGGACATCATAGCCAGCGATGTGCCCGTTGTGGTATATGTCTCACCGAGCGGTGCCAGGGCGGCTTCCGCCGGTGTTTTCATTACCATGGCCGCCCAAGTCGCTGCGATGGCCCCCGGAACTAATATAGGGGCCGCTCATCCTGTTACGGTCGGGGGGAAGATGGATGAAACCATGTCCGAAAAGGCTACGAATGATGCGGCGGCTTATATTAAATCACTGGCTGGAAGAACAGGACGAAATGTCGAATGGGCGGAGGAAGCTGTCAGAAAGAGCGTTTCCGCCACCGAGAAAGAGGCGCTTGAAAAGCATATAGTTGACATTGTCAGCCCGAACGTAAAAACCCTCCTGAAAGATATCGACGGGTGGTCCGTTAAAGTTGTCTCAGGCGAGAAAATATTGCGGACGGCCAACGCCTCCATCGTACGGAAGGAGATGGGGCTTCGCTACAGGATCCTCAATTTTATCTCCGACCCGAGCGTCGCCTATATGCTCATGCTTCTCGGCTTTTACGGCATCTTTTTTGAACTTACCAACCCTGGCTCCATTTTCCCCGGTGTCATAGGCGCGATTTTCCTTATTCTCGCTTTTTATTCATTCCAGACTCTTCCGATAAATTATGCAGGACTTCTTCTCATCATATTCGGAATAATACTTTTTATACTGGAGATCAAGATTATTTCTCACGGTCTTCTTACGATCGGCGGTATCATATCCATGATAATCGGTTCCCTCATGCTGTTTGAATCTCCCGCTCCCTTTCTCAGGATCTCGATCTATATTGTCCTGCCTGCGGTCATTTTTACCGCGCTCTTCTTTACCGTAACGCTGAGGCTTGCATACAAGGCTTACAAGAGTAAGCCGGTAACGGGCAGTGAGGGTCTTGTAGGAGAGGAAGGACTTGCCAGGACGGATATCGCGGAGGACGGGGGCATGGTTTCGGTACACGGCGAAATATGGTCAGCCTATTCCGATGATTCCATTTCAAAGGGAGAAAAAGTGGTGGTGGATTCGGTTTCGAATCTGAAAATCAAGGTGAGCAAACCAAAGGGAGGTTAAGATGACAGGACTTACGCCGTCTTTTATGGGATTGTTATTTGTTATTATCGTGGTTCTCTATTTTCTTTCGAGTGCGATCAAGATCCTTAAAGAGTATGAGAGAGGCGTCGTTTTCCGGCTTGGGAGGATCATACCCGTGAAGGGTCCGGGTTTGGTCATTATATGGCCGATTATCGATAAACTCGTCCGCGTGAGCCTCCGGACGGTCACCTTCGACGTCCCGGCCCAGGACATAATCACGAAGGACAATATCACGGTGAAGGTAAACGCCGTAGTCTATTTCAGGGTTATGGACCCGACGAAGGCGATTACGGCGGTCGAAGACTTTTTCTATGCAACTTCCCAGATAGCTCAAACGACGCTGCGGTCGATTCTCGGGCAGAGTCAGCTCGACGACCTTCTCGCGAAGCGGGATGAACTGAATGCTGAACTGCAAAAAGTCATCGACGATCAGACCGAGCCCTGGGGTATCAAAGTGACGGCGGTAGAAGTGAAAAATGTAGATCTCCCTACCGAGATGCTGAGAGCGATTGCCAGGCAGGCCGAGGCGGAAAGGGAGAGGAGGGCCAAGGTTATCCATGCGGAGGGCGAATTCCAGGCTTCCCAGCGGCTCGCCGATGCAGCACAAATTATCGCGTCACAGCCCATGGCCATGCAATTGAGGTTCCTTGGCACACTTACGGAAATAGCAACGGAAAAAAATTCGACGATTATCTTTCCGGTGCCTATCGACTTGATAAGACCATTTCTTGAAAAAAGCAAGGCTTCGGGTGAAAAATAGAAAATCAGCGCAGGCATAAGAACAACAGACTTATACGGATTAGAATAGTCATTCTCGTTGCCTTTCTTGGCATAATTCTAATCCTGTACCGCAGCGGCACGTTCCATTTTTTTATGGACAAGTCGAAGGTCACGGCTTTTCTCGATTCGCTCGGACCTTTATCTTTTCTGGGGTTTATTCTGCTCCAAACTCTGCAAGTCGTTGCAGCGCCGGTACCCGGAGAAGTCACAGGTTTTATCGGGGGATATCTCTATGGTCCTGTGCTCGGCATTTTGTTGAGCACGATAGGCCTTACCGGGGGGTCCATGATCGCTTTTTCACTCTCGAGGATCTTCGGGAGGCCCTTTATCGACGGCTTTGCGAAACCGGCGACGATCGAAAGATACAGCTATCTCCTTCACCATAAAGGAGCATTTCTCGTCTTCCTCCTTTTTCTCATCCCGGGCTTTCCGAAGGACTTCCTCTGTTACATCCTCGGGCTGGGACATCTTAGTACAAAGGAGTTCTTTGTGATAAGCACCGTCGGGAGATTTTCCGGTACGGTCCTGCTCACTCTCGGTGGGAATTTTATCCGGCAGCACCAGTATTACCGGTTTTCCATCCTCCTGGGTATCGCGATCGTAGTGGTTTTTCTTTCGATGGTATACAAGGAAAAGCTTGAGAAAATATTCAGGCTATGGCATATCAGGTCATTGCGGAAGGAAAGAAGAGCCGGAAAGCAGTCATTACCATCTGATAAGAGATGAGGCCCATGTGAGGCCTCCTCCGAAGGCCTCCAACAGTAAATGATCTCCATCCTTAACCTTGCCGCACCGCACCGCTTCGTCAAGCGCGATAGGGATGGAGGCTGCCGAGGTATTGCCGTACTTGTGGATATTCAGAAATACCTTTTCCATGGGCAGGTTGAGTCTTTTTGCGGTGGCTTGAATGATCCTGATATTTGCCTGGTGCGGTATAAGAAGAGAAAGTTGGGAAGAGTCCAGATTATTTTCAGCAAGGGTCTGCGAAGCCAACTCCTCAAGAGTCCTCACCGCCACCTTGAATGTCTCATTTCCTTTCATTTTCATAAAATGGAGTTTTTTGATGAGAGATTCTCTCGAACAGGGGTATCTCGATCCGCCGCCGGGCAGGGAGATCAATTCGGACAGGTCCCCATCGGAATTGATGCGTGTTGACAAGATCCCTTTATTCTCTTTCGTCGCCTCGATTATGGCCGCTCCGGCCCCATCCCCGAAGAGAACGCAGGTGGAACGGTCGAGCCAGTCGGTGAATTTAGATAAGACTTCCGCTCCGACGAGGAGTATCCTGCTATGGGCCCCCGACCTGATAAGCCCGTCGGCGATGTGAAGCCCAAAGATGAAGCCCGAGCAGGTTGCGTTAATGTCGAAGGCCGCGGCCTTTTTTGCCCCGAGCCTGCGCTGGAGAAAGCAGGCCGTCGAGGGAAACGGCATATCGCCTGAAATTGTTGCGACGATAATGAGATCTACATCAGTCGGTTTGAGCCTGGCATTATTCAGAGCGGCCGTCGCAGCCTCAAACGCAAGGTCGGAAGCGGCCTGGTTTCCGTTGGCGATCCTCCGCTCCCTGATCCCGGTCCTTTCAACGATCCATTCGTCGGACGTGTCCACGACGCTTTCGATATCAGTGTTGGTAATGACGTTTTCAGGGACGTAGGAACCGGTGGATATGATCCTTCCGCGGATCAAACTATGCGCTCCTTGTCCGGAGATTGTTTTTGATTTCCGTCGCGATCGCATTAAAGACTTTTTTTGAAGAAAAATCCGAGGCTACCCTAAGGGCGTTCTTGATCGCCTTCGCCGTCGATCTCCCATGGCTTATAATGCATGCCCCGTTTATGCCGAGTAGTGGAGCTCCACCGTACTCGTCATAATCGGTTCTTTTTTTGAAGCTCCGTATCGCCGGCTTCATCATAAGATAGCCAACCCTTCCGGTCGAGACCGATGTTATTTCTCTTTTCAGCATCTTCAGTATGGTTTCGGCGAGCCCCTCGCTGATTTTCAGTGCGATATTCCCGATGAACCCATCGCAAACGACCACATCGGCCTTGCCGGCAAAGATATCCTTGCCCTCGATATTTCCGATGAAATTCAAATCGGTGTTCCTGATCATCTTGAACGCCTCTTTCGTGAGTTCATTTCCCTTGGTGTCTTCCTCACCAATACTCAAAAGTGCGACTTTTGGACTCTTTCGCTCAAGGACGAGCTGTCCGTATGTGTTCCCCATTAGGGCGAATTGCAACAAATTATCAGGTTTGCAATCGACGGTCGCACCGACATCGAGCATGATGAACGTATCCCTGATGGTCGGCATCAGTGTGGCGATTGCGGGTCTCAGGACCCCGGGGGACTTGCCGAGCAAGAGGAGTGATGTCGCCATTATGACCCCTGAGTGTCCGGCACTGACGAAGGCATCGGCCTTTCCGGATTTCACGAGTTCGATCCCGACGCGTATGGACGAGTTCTTCTTCTTCCTGATGGCCACCGAAGGCGATTCCTGCATCTCCACCACCTCGGTTGCATGCTCGAGAGTTATCCGGTCGTGCTGGAACTTCTTGTTCCGGAGTTCCTGCTTTATCAGCGCTTCGTTGCCGACAAGGATGACCTCGATATCTTCGTGCTCATTAATAGTCTCGACTGCTCCCTCAACATTGACGGACGGGGCGTAATCGCCCCCCATTGCGTCCAGAGCAACCCTCATGACTATTTTTCGACTATTTCGAGAACCTTATGGCCATTATAGGAACCGCAGCTGGGGCATGCCCTGTGCGGCTGCTTGAGCTCTTTACATTCGGGGCACTGGCCGAGGCCGGGCATCTGACCTTTCCAATTCGCCCTTCTCTTGTCTCTCCTCGACTTTGAATGTCTATGGGTCGGATTTGCCAATTTTTACTCCTTTCTCTTATCAAAAAAATCTTTCAGTTTTTCGAGCCTTGGGTCTATCTGCTTCTTTTGACATTTACATTCGTCCGAATTGAAATCGATTCCGCATACAGGGCATATCCCCCGGCAGTTCTCATTACAAAGAGGCTTCATCTGCCGGTTCAGAAGCATTTGCTCCTTGAGTAAATCCTGGAGATCGATTTCCTCTCCCTTGTAAAAGCCCATGTCCATCTCATCGCCTCGCAGTTCGTGACGTTCGCCGTCTAGTTCTTCTTCGGGATGATAAACTACCTCTACCGGGATTTCTATCATCCTCCTGATCTCTTTCAGGCACCTGCTGCACTGGAGACCCGTATCGGCCTTTATTTTGCCGCTCACCGTGATCTCCCCCCCCGTCTTGTTTATCTCGAGATGGGCTTCGACGGGAGCAAACAAGAAAATATCCTCCAGAGAGAATTTTTCCTGGAAATCCAGAACAAGACCTTCGTCAGGGATATCGGAGACCGCTATTTTCATTTCAAAAGATCAAAATAAATGCCTTAAAGTATATAGATATTTTCGGAAATAAGTCAAGAAAAGGCAAGCGCAGACCGAACCTCGAAGGACGAGGTTGCACTTTGGTTCTCGTATGGTATTTAATAGTGGATATGTCGGAACTTACGCCCCTCATGAAGCAATATTTCAGCATCAAGGAGAAGCACGGCGACGCGATAGTGCTCTTCAGGCTTGGAGATTTTTATGAGATGTTCGGGGAGGATGCTGAAAAGGCTTCCAGGGTCCTCCAGATAACCCTCACAACCCGGGACAAGTCGAAGGATAAACCGGTTCCGATGTGCGGCGTGCCGTATTTTGCATCTGAATCATATATTGCGCGGCTGATCAAAGCCGGGTATAAGGTGGCAATATGCGAACAGATGGAGGACCCGAAAGATGCCAAAGGGATTGTTTCAAGGGAAGTAGTGAGGGTGATTACTCCGGGGACGCATGCGCCCGAGAACCCGAAGGAAAATAATTATATCCTCAGCCTGTGCCCTTCCGGGATGCGGCACGGCATTGCCGCGGCGGACATCTCTACGGGGGAGTTCTTCGTCTTTGAGTCCGAAGACAGTATCGAAGACGAGGTAAGCAGGTTTGAGCCCAAAGAGATCCTTCTGCCCGGCAGTCTCAGCGACAATATCCACTACGGAGAGGCGCTTTCAGGTTATTACCTCTCGGGCATTGACGACTGGTATTTCGACTATACTGAGGCTTACAGGACACTCCTTGGGCATTTCAGGGTTTCTTCGCTCGAGGGATATGGATGTGAGGCTCTTTCTTCTGCGATCTCCGCTGCCGGGGCGCTGATATACTATCTGGAAAATACCCAGAAGGAATTGGTGAGGTTCAGGAAGATCACCGTATTCAATAAGACCTCCAACATGCTTATTGATGCGGCAACACAGCGGAACCTGGAATTGACCCGGAACCTCAGAGATGGAGAGCGCGAAGGGACCCTTCTTTGGGTGCTTGATGAGACCTTGACCCCCATGGGGGGGAGATTCCTGAGATCATCGATCTTCCGTCCACTCATGGAGAAATCCGAAATTAGCCGGAGACAGGATGCCGTGGAGTACCTCGTCCAGGATTTCGAGCTTCTGGACGGAGTGAGGACGTCCTTGCGGAAGGTGCAGGATATTGAGAGACTCTCGTCGAGGGTCTCTACGGGCGCTGCGAATGCCCGCGACCTTATCGCGATAAAAAATTCGATCGGCGGCCTTCCGAGACTGAAAAAATCATTGAGTGCATCACCAGAGTATTATCTGAAGACACTGTCCGGTGACATATCCGACTTTTCCTTACTGCGTGAACTTCTGGAGAAGTGCATAGTGGACAGCCCGCCGATGAGCATCCGTGAAGGCGGCATAATCAAAAGAGGTTACCATGAGGAAGTAGATGCCCTCAGGGATATCTCCACAAAGGGGAAGGACTTTATCGCAGAAATGGAGATGAGGGAGAAGAAGCGGACCGGAATATCATCCCTTAAAGTCGGGTATAACAAGATCTTCGGATATTACATAGAGGTGACCAAGGCCAATCTCGACCTGGTCCCCGACGAGTATATAAGAAAACAGACCCTTGTCGGCGGCGAGAGGTTCGTGACGCCCGAACTCAAGGAATATGAGAACAAGGTCCTCGGGTCGGAGGAAAGGCTTAGAAATCTTGAATTTGAGGTTTTTCGCCAGGTACTCGAATCCGTAAAAGAGGAGGCTGAAGCGCTTCAGAAGATGGCAAAGACCCTCGCGGCAATAGATTTCCTCGCCTCTTTGGCAGTAGTTGCGAAACGCTATAATTACTGCAGACCCGAGATAGTGGAGGAGGACATCGTCGAGATCAGCGACGGCCGCCATCCCGTCCTCGAACGGGTAATGGCGGGGGAACGGTTTATACCAAATAATACCCTCATCGACAGGGACGACAGTATTCTTCATATCCTGACCGGTCCGAACATGGCGGGAAAATCCACGTATATGCGACAAGTAGCCCTTATTGTGCTCATGTTCCAGATCGGGAGTTTTGTTCCGGCGTCTTCCGCAAGGATTGGGACGGCGGACAGGATATTTACCCGCATCGGGGCTTCCGATTTCCTTACCCGGGGCCAGAGCACGTTTATGGTGGAAATGATAGAGGCGGCAAATATCATCAACAATGCAACTTCCAGGAGTTTGATCATTCTCGATGAGGTCGGCAGGGGGACGAGTACATTTGACGGAATCAGCATCGCCTGGGCCATTGCGGAGCACATTCTTACCCGCATAAAGGCAAGGACGTTTTTTGCGACACACTATAATGAGCTTACCGAACTGGCGCTGACGTTCGAGGGTGCAAAGAACTTTAATGTATCGGTAAGAGAGTGGGGTGACGAGATAATTTTTTTGAGAAGGATCGAAGAAGGCCCTGCGGACAAGAGCTACGGTATCCAGGTTGCGAGACTCGCAGGAATTCCTGATGAGATCATCACCCGCTCAAAGGAAGTGCTCAATAACCTCGAAAACGAAGAACTGAACGGGACGGGCAAGCCGAAACTGGCGAGCAGAAGGAACAGAAAGAAGAAGGAGCAACTCGATTTATTCTCTTCCGTGAACGATTCCCTTGTCGACGAGATCCTTGGTCTCGATACTTCCGCTCTCGCTCCGGAAGACGCCCTCTTAAAAATTATAGAGATCAAAAAGAAGTTAACGTTTTAGTTTGCCTATTTTTTTTTAAATGGTATATTTATATTACTTGTTCGATTTTTGTTGTCTTTTTCAGTATGGTCTATGCCGAAAGACCATAAAAAACTCAAGTTTATTACCTAAAAGGAGGAAGTTATGAACCCTGACGACATCAGATACCATAAGGAGCACACATGGGTGAGAGTTTCGGGGAAGAAAGGCACTATAGGGATCACGGACTATGCCCAGGAGGCGCTCGGAGATATCGTCTACATCGATCTGCCGGAACCGGATTCTACCGTGGAGGCAAATGCCGAGATGTCCGAGATAGAATCGACAAAGGCAACTTCATCCGTTATTTCTCCGGTGAGCGGCAGGATCACAAAAGTGAACGAAGAACTGGCTGAATCTCCTGAGGTCATGAACGAAGACCCCTATGGAAAGGGATGGATCGCGGTCGTCGAGCTGGAAGATGTGTCCGAGACCGACGACTTGATGGACTCATCGGACTATGAGAAGTATATAGAAGAAGAATCGAAATGAGACTTGCCGTCCTCGGTTCCGGACCGGGCGGATATGTCGCGGCCATCAAGGCCGCACAGCTCGGCGCCTGGGTCACAGTTATCGAAGAGAATGAGGTCGGAGGTACCTGCCTGAATTGGGGGTGTATCCCTACGAAAACAATGACGGCCTCGGCTGAATATATGGCCAGGGCCAGAGAGTTCGAAAAGTTTGGCATCGAGCTCAGGGGTGAAATCATCCCGAACCTGGCCAGGATTATCGAGAGAAAAAATAAGGTTGTGAGCACCCAGGTGAAGGGGATACGGGGCCTCTTTAAAAGCTGGGGGATCACCCTAAAGGAGGGACGGGGGGTCCTGAAGTCGCCCGGGCGGATCGAAGTCACAAACAGGGGGGGAGACAGCGAGACGATTGAGGCCGACAGGATAATTATCGCGACCGGTTCCCGACCTGCCCGGATCGCGGCTCTGCCCTTTGACGGGAAATATATCATATCTTCTACCGACGCACTCGAAATACGGGAAATCCCCGAGAGCCTTATTATAATGGGCGGCGGCGTGATCGGGTCGGAATTCGCAGGCATCTACGCCGAACTGGGGACGGACATCACGATTGTGGAGATGCTCCCCCGGGTGGTGAGCACCGAAGACCATGAAATTTCAGCTCTGCTGGCGAGAGAATTCAAAAAGAAGAAGATAAAACTCATCACGGAGACAAAAGTCGAAAAAGTCGAGACCGACGAAAACGGAGTTCGGGCGTTTCTTTCGAACGGAGATGTACTCGAAGCGGAAAAACTGCTCGTCTCGATTGGACGTGCGCTGAACACTGAGGATATCGGTCTGGAAACCCTCGGCATAGAAAAGGGACCGAGGGGAGAAATATCAGTGAACAGGAGGATGGAGACCAGTGTGCCCGGAATTTATGCTATCGGCGATGTCACCGGAGGAATGCTCCTGGCCCATACCGCTTCAAAAGAAGGCGTGATCGCCGCAAAGAACATCATGGGGATACCGGCGGAAATCGACTACTCGGTTGTTCCATCGGCCATTTTTACCTTGCCGGAGATCGCGTCTGTGGGATTAAGAGAGCATCAGGCGGAGGAGGCTGGCATAAATTTCCGGACAGGCCGTTTCGAGTTCAGGGCGCTGGGCAAGGCCCATGCCATTGGCGAGATTTCGGGTTTTGTCAAAATTATGGCCGACGCGTCGACGGATAAAATCCTGGGTGTCCATATTATAGGCCCCCACGCCTCGGACCTCATACACGAAGCGGCGGTTGCAATGCACTCCGGGCTGACAGCGAGGGACATTGCAGACACTATCCATACCCATCCTACACTCTCTGAGGGGGTTGCTGAGGCGGCGGAAGACGTACATGACGAAGCGATCCATGTTCCCAAAAAGAAGATTTGAGATAGGAGCCGGATGCCCCATAAAGAGCAGGTAGGCGACTGGGTTACGAATACGAAGACGGTGCACGGGCCGCTGTTTTCGGAGTTGGATGTTCTCTTGAGGGCGGTCGACCGTTTTTTTGTGCCCGGAAACCTTCCCGGCGGTTCCCCCGAAGATGTTGCCGCCAGGAATTTGTATGATGAGCTGCTTACAGTGAGGGACGCGATCCTCCGGATTCTCGGGATGCTCGAGGTGGTGATCCCCGAGAGCAAAAAAAACGCCTACTGGTTTCAAAAATTTGCCGAGACGAAACTCTTCTCCGATCAGAAAAGAGATGACTTCAGACAAAGCCTTTACAGACAGGACGCCCCGGAGAAGGGTCTTTATATGCTGTACGATTCGTTCAACAGTTTGAAGGCTATAATCTCCGACCTTCTCCGAACGGGCCATGTCTCCTATATGGGGTTCTCTAACCTCGGGAATGTGATAGGCAAGGAAATAAGGGAAAATATTTATTTCAATCCTTTCAGAAAAGGCATTAACCCCGAGTACGACTTCATTGTCAATCGCCGGATATCCGGCATGGTCAGGGCGCTTGGACAAAGGGAGATGAGAAAATACATTTCCGTGATATATCTGTATCTCTACCGCTTTCTACGTTATATGCGCTTTATCGATATAGAAACCCAGCGGGAAGTTCCGCTGAATTCGTCTCTTATGATCCTGATGCTGCTGAAATCTGAAATAGATGCGTTCACGAATTATATTGAAAGCGCTGTAAAGAAGGTCGGTGCCCCGGATTTAGGCGGCCTGCTCAAGACCCTCTCTTATCAGTTTGCGATGGAAAAGAAAAGGGTGTATATCCAGGAGTTGAAGGATATCTACGGAAGGAAGGGCACTCCGGCATTCCGCGGAAGGATAGAAAACAGCAGGGGTATTCTGAAAAACCTGACTGAGCAGAGCATAGTTCAGCTCACCCGGTATTTTCAGCCGGAGATAAGAGGTGAGGATATATTCCCCAGTTTCACAACGAAAATGTCGCAGACCGTTCGGTTGAGGGAAGACCTGTTCGTGCTGCACCGTCTGCTGGCGGCAGTTGTGGACAGCGCAGCCGATCCTGAAGCGAGATTGAAGGCCTTTGAATCTCTCAGGAATTATATGGTATATTTCGAAAAGTCTGCATTCAGATTGTTGAGATATGATGATTACGAGGGGTTTGAATCTTTCTTCCACGGTGTGAAGACCCTGAAGAAAGATGCGCTCTCAGGTGCCGGTTTTTCCAAGGCGGTGAAGGGCATTCTTCATTTCAAGGTGTTTTTGGAAACAACCCTCAGACATATCGCGAACAGAGCGGAGCTTGCGGACAGTCCGGTCGATATGAAAAAGATTGAAGAGATCGCCGGAAAATATATTTTATAAAGGGGGCATATCCGAATGGGTGAAATAATCGATGTCATCGCGAGAGAAATTCTTGATTCGAGGGGAAACCCTACTGTCGAGGTCGATGTTTATCTCGGCAGCGGTGCTGTGGGAAGGGCGGCTGTCCCATCCGGGGCCTCCACCGGAAAGAGGGAAGCACTGGAACTCAGGGACGGCGGGAAACGGTTTCACGGTAAGGGCGTTCAGAAAGCCGTCAGAAACGTCATGGAAGAGATTGCACCGAGGATAAGGGGGATCGACTCGTCCGAACAGGTCTCGATAGATAATCTTATGATAGAAATGGACGGGACCGACAATAAGAAAAGACTTGGCGCGAACGCGATACTGGGCGTATCGCTCGCGGTCTGCCGTGCCTCGTCCGAGGAAGCGGGTCTTCCGCTTTACCGGCATATCGGGGGAATCAACGCAAAGGTTCTCCCCGTACCCCTGATGAATATTATGAACGGTGGCGCCCATGCCGACAACAATCTCGATATCCAGGAATTCATGATAATGCCGGTGGGGTTGGCTGATTTTCGCTCCGCTCTCCGTGCCGGATCGGAGATTTTTCAGACATTGAAAAAGATACTCAAAAACAAGGGCCTTACGACCGCCGTGGGTGACGAGGGAGGCTTTGCTCCGAGCCTGGCGAAGAACGAGGAAGCGATTGAGCTCATCATACAGGCAATTGAAGATTCGGGGTATGAGCCCGGGAAGGACATCGCCATCGCGCTCGATGTAGCGGCCTCTGAATTCTATGAAAAAGGCCTCTATCGCTTCGAGGGAGGGAAGGTGCGATATAAAGAGTTGATCGATTATTACGAGAGGATTCTATCGCTTTATCCTATCATGTCTATCGAAGACGGACTTGCGGAAAACGATTGGGAAGGGTGGGAAGGCATGACTGCTTCCCTGGGTGAAAAGGTCCAGCTTGTCGGGGATGACATCTTCGTCACTAACACCGCGATCCTGAAAAAGGGAATCGAAAGGCGTGTGGCCAATTCGATACTGGTGAAACTCAACCAGATAGGCACACTGACCGAAACTCTGGATGCCATCGAAACCGCAAAAACAGCCGGCTACACCGCAGTGATTTCGCACCGGTCCGGGGAAACGGAAGATACGACCATCGCAGACCTTTCAGTAGCCTGCAATACCGGCTTTATCAAGACAGGCTCACTGGCCCGGAGCGAAAGGGTGGCCAAATACAACAGGCTTCTGTATATAGAAGAAGAGTTGGGGGAAGCCTCAATTTACAGAGGAAGAGAGGGTTTTTATAATCTTGGAAGTGCTAAGTAGAGTCTGTGCATAAAATGCCCGATTCGCTATTCCGGCAATCCCGAATTCTTTCAGGAGTGGCGAGGAGTCGCTCCGACCGGAATGACAAGATACACATACTTGTGAACTTCTTGATATGTTTGGAATATGAGCACTAATAACCTGCTGAGAAAACAGGTCGCTTCAGAGATAAAGAAAAGGAACCTCATATTCGTTACTTTTGTGGTCCTCTGCTTTCTCTATCTCACCATAAGTCTTATCTTCGGTGACAGGGGACTGCTCAGGTACAGAGAACTGATGAAGACAAAAGAGGGTCTCGAAAGCCAGGTGGCCGAGATCAAAAAGCAGAACGAACAGATAAAGACACAGCTACAACTGCTCAAGGAAGACCCGTTCTTCAGAGAAAAATTCGCAAGAGAAGAATTCGGTCTCGCGAAGCCCGACGAATACATTTTTCAGTATGAAAGATGAGCCCCTCTCCCTCGTTTTCCTCTGGCACATGCATCAGCCGTACTACAAGGACCCTCTGACCGGTTCTTACAGGCTTCCGTGGGTCAGACTTCACGGGACCAAAGATTATCTCGATATGGTCGAGATTCTCAGGGAATTTCCGGAAATCAAACAGAACTTCAATCTTGTCCCTTCCCTCCTGGAACAGATTACGGACTATACCGAAAACGGAGCGACGGACGTCTTTCTGGAAACGAGCAGGAAAAATTCCTCGGAGCTGAACGAAGACGACAAAATATTCATTCTGGGAAATTTTTTCCTTGCGAATTGGGAGAACATGATAAAACCTTTTCCCAGGTATTATGAACTCCTGGTGAAACGTGGAACTCATACCAGGAGGAGCGATCTTGGACGGGCCGCGAGACATTTTACATCTTCCGACTTTCTCGACCTGCAGCTATTATTCAACCTCTGCTGGATCGACCCTCTTTTCAGGGAAAGGGATCCCGACCTGGCACGACTTGGAGAAAAAGGGCGAAATTTTTCGGAAGAAGAAAAGGAATTCGTTATCGCGAAGCATATCGAGATCCTCGGTAGAATTATTCCCGCATACAGGGAGATGGCCTTGAGGGGCCGGGTCGAGCTTTCCTTTTCCCCTTTTTATCATCCGATTCTTCCGCTCCTTTGCGATACCGACATCGCAAAGGTCGCCATGCCTGACGCCGCATTGCCTGTGAGGAGGTTTACCCACCCCGAAGACGCAGAAAGACAGATCCACATGGGTCTGGAATATTTCAAAGGAGCGTTTGGTTTTCTCCCTTCAGGAATGTGGCCGTCAGAGGGTTCCGTAAGTGAAGAAGTTCTGCGGATCGCGTACAAAATGGGCCTCAAATGGGTCGCAACCGATGAGGGTGTGCTTTCGAATTCACTGAACAAACGTTTCAGGGACGACTCGGGACGCCGCAGGGAGCAGCATCTTCTTTACAGACCATATACTTTTGAGGATGTCTCGATCATATTCAGGGACCACCAGCTTTCGGACCTTATCGGCTTTGTCTATTCACAGTGGGATCCCGCAAACGCGGCCAGGGATTTTATCGGCAGGATGGTGAGGATAAAAGAAAGCCTGCCCGCGGATAGACCTGCTCTCGTCCCCGTCATCCTCGACGGTGAAAATGCATGGGAGTATTTCCGAAACGACGGCCGCGATTTTTTGATGTACCTCTATGAAGGCATAACAAAGGAAGAAAGAGTGCGGACGACTACTATATCGGAGTATATAGAACGCAACGGCAAGGGCCGAAAACTTGATTATCTCTTCCCGGGCTCATGGATCAATTCCAATTTCCGCATCTGGATAGGGCATGAAGAGGACAACCTTGCCTGGGACTATCTGGCCGAAACGAGGCAGAGGCTCGAAGAGCGTTGCAGGGACAACCCCGAAGATGCGGCCGAGGACGCCTGGAAGGCGATATATGTTGCCGAGGGGAGCGATTGGAACTGGTGGTACGGGGATGAGCATTCGACGGAATCCCAGGAAGATTTCGATGAACTCTTCAGGCGAAATCTGATGAAGGTTTATATGGAGATGGGAAAGGACGTCCCGGGCCGGCTGTTTGTGCCTATCCTTAAAGAGGACAGGAGTTTCGCTCCGACTCTTGCCATGCGGGGTTTTGTGAAGCCGAACATAGACGGAATTGTGACGAGTTATTACGAATGGTATCAGGGCGCGCAGCTCGATGTGAAGAAATCGGGCGGGAGCATGCATAAATCCGAGAGCCTGATATCAACGGTTTATTTCGGCTTTAACAGGGAATTTTTATTCATACGGTTGGACCCGAGAACATCTTTCGCAGACTTCGAAGACGCTGACGGCATCTCTGTCATATTCACGATGCCGACAAATATGAAGATCGAATGTTCCATGAATGCGGCTGTGTCAAAAGGGGTCCTTTATGAAGAGCGGGAGGGTGGCTGGGTCAAGGTCAAAGACATCACTGAAGTTGCTGTAAAGGATATTTTCGAGGCGGGTATCGCCTTTTCCGATTTGAAAGCCGAGGAAAAACAGGAGATACAGTTCTTTGTCTCGGTGAGAAAAGGTTCCGAAGAACTGGAGCGCTGTCCTTGGCGGGGTCACATCAGCGTGACTGTTCCGACCGACAATTTTGAAGCGATGATGTGGTATTAATAATATTATTAATCAAAGAGTTAGGTCATTAAATTTCAAGTAAAAAATTAATATATGTCTCTTACAAAAGAGCCGGTCAGGACATTCATGAAATGAGAAACGGCGTCTGAATCGGGATATGAAGACCTCTGATTCCGGGATCGGAAATGTGAAAGAATTGATTGCTGCCTTCGACGCTATCAAGGCGAAGTTCCCCGCATATGAGAACAGGCCCCAGCAGATGGAGATGGCCTCTGAGATTTCCAGGTGTTTCAGGGAAAAGAATAATTTGATCGTCGAGGCAGGGACCGGAGTTGGAAAGTCTTTTGCTTATCTCATACCCGCGGTACTGTCTGACAGAAAGACGATCATCTCTACCGCTTCCATAGCGCTTCAGGAACAACTCGCAGGAAAAGACCTCGTGTTTTTGCAAAAGGCGCTCCCGAAGAAATTCTCTTTTGCCGTTCTTAAGGGGAAGAATAATTATCTTTGCAATAAGCGCTTCCGGGAATACAATGAAAATACGGATGTTTTCATGAAGTTTTCAGAGTGGGCGGCCGATACGGGGACAGGAGAGAAAGATGAGCTGGACTTCATTCCGGATTTCTGGCCCAAGGTCTGCGGGGAGTCCGATGATTGCAGTTCCTCGCATTGCCCTTTCTATGAGGCGTGTTTTTATTACTGTCATTACAGGGGCCTTGGAAAAAGCGATATTATTGTAGTCAATCACCATCTTCTTATATACGACCTTCTGTCCGGCTTCAGCCTCCTTCCGTTTCACTTCCAGCTCGTCATAGACGAGGCCCACCAGCTCGAAAATGTGATATCGGGGGTAATGGGGAGTGTACTCAGCAACTCCAAAGTCCAGTGGCTTCTCTACAGGCTTAGGGGTCTTAAGATTGCGGTCGACAACCTTTTTGTGCCGGTGGAACAGTTTTTCGGGAACCACGAACCGCGCAGCAAGACCTTACATCCTATACCTGATGAAATACTGGAAGACCTTAAAAAACTGAAAGGTCTTCTTGCCCTCGATAAAGTCGAAAGGCGACTTGAAGCATATAAAGAGAATGGGCATGAAGACGAGATTCTCGACAGGATTGAGACCACAATTATCTGTATTAAATCGCTTGGCGGCGTGATCGATGACTTCCTCGAGCAGAAAGATGGCGAAAGGGTCTACTATGCAATTTGGAACAAGAGATATCTGGAGCTCAGGAGCAGTCTCGTCGAGGCGCGGAATGCGTTTTCCGCTCTTCGAAGCGGTTATGACAGTATCGTCATGACTTCGGCCACTCTCACTGCAGCCGGCAGCTTTGGCTATATAAGAGAGAGACTCGATATTGAAGGCTTCAGAGAGATGACGGTGGGGTCTCCTTTTGACTATGGTAAGCAGGCATTGATATATATCGAAAAATCGCTTCCTCCCCCCGCCGTGGAAAACAATCATATTTTTTTCGAGAGGAGTCTGAAAACAATCGAATCTCTGATCGAGGCGTCACGCGGCAGGGCCCTCGTGCTTTTTACATCATACAGGCACCTGCAATATGCAGCCGACAATATCAAGACCGGATATTCTTTCAAATCTCAGGGAGATATGCCGCCGGCGAAGCTCATTAAATGGTTCAAGAAAAATCCGGGTTCCGTTCTTTTTGCCACGGCCACCTTCTGGCAGGGGATCGACGTCAAAGGGGAAAAACTGAGTCTTGTCGTCATAGTGAAGATGCCCTTCGGTGCCCCCGGCGATCCGGTGTATGATGAGCGATGCAGAAGGCTGGGCGACAGGTGGTTCAGGGTCCTTGCGCTGCCTTCCGCCATCCTCATGCTCAAGCAGGGGTTCGGCCGCCTTATAAGGAGTGCCGGGGACTACGGTGTAGTTGCGATACTCGATCCCCGGCTTGTCAACAGCACCTACGGTCCCGCTATTGTATCGTCACTTCCTGAAGCCAGAATCGCCCATAGCATCGACGAAGTCAAGAAATTCTTCGATTCGGTCCCCCGGACGTCCC
>JBECKU010000250.1:0-3075 GCA_040235385.1 Candidatus Sulfobium sp.
TACAGCAGCGATTGCCGTGGGGAAAGCATTTTCAGACCCATTGTCGACGGTGTAATGTGCTCTCCTCAGGTTCCGGTGACTCTGCCGACTTACGACGAAGTGATCGGTCGAAACGGCATCACTGATGCGAATTACAACGACTACATACTTTCCCTGCTGAGGCCCGATGCCCTTAACACCCTGACAATCCATGCCGAAGTGGAGGGAATAGCTTTTTCAGCGCTCTTCGAAGAGTTTCTGCACAAGGCGAAGTCACAGGGCGTCATTTTTTTGCCGCTGGGCAAGCTCGTTGTGGACATCGGCGAGATCCCTGCCGGCGGGATAGCTGCGGGGGAGGTTAAAGGAAGAGAAGGGTGGGTATGCGTTCAGGAAAATAGGTGAACAAAAGTCCTGAGTGCGACAATAGGCGTCTTTTTCCTTACCTTATCCGCGCGTAGTGTCAATACGAGCGTGCCGAACGGTTAAAATCCCTTCTCGCTCGAATTCCTGTCCGGTGAACTTTATATGCCATTTGAGAATGTCCGTTTTCATGATAAGATTTGATAAAAAGAATGCCGCATTTATCTTATTAACAGTTGTATCAGTGCAAGGAGGATGAGATGAAAAGAACGGTTTTTTTCGGAATTCTGATGTTTTTACTTACATTGACTCTTACCTGCAATGCCCAGATGGGCGGGATGATGGAGGGACAGATGCCGGGGATGGGACAGGGGCAGATGATGGGAGGCCAAAACCCTTCGGAAGCCGGGGGCGCCGGCGCAAAAATATTCAGTGAGCACTGTGCAAGTTGTCATCCCCACGGAGGTAATATCATAGTTCCTGACCTCCCCCTGAAGGGCTCCCGTGTGCTGGAAAATTATAAAACCTTTACCGCCTTCATCCGCAATCCGAAAATGCCCGACGGATCCCACGGAGCGATGCCCTCTTTCGGCGAAGCAAAGATCTCTGACGAGCAGGCGAGGGAACTTTACCATTACATTAAAACCGCCGGAATGTATGATGAGAGGGGCGGCATGGATCCCGGTATGATGGGCGGTTACGGCATGGGTCCCGGTATGATGGGTGGTTACGGCATGGGTCCCGGCATGATGGGTGGTTACGGCATGAGGTACCGCTGCGGCATGGGTCCGGAATCCTTTGAACAAAGCGAAGAGTGTCAGAAATTCTATGACGACACTGCTAAATTGAGAAAAGAACTGCATGACAAGAGATTTGAATATTTCGAGACTATACGAAATCCGAAAACAACGATGGGAACCGCAGCCGACCTCCGAAAAGAGATTAGGGAATTACAGGAGAAGATTTACTCTAAAGCGCCGATAGGCTGCTGGTAAGAAGCGGGTCCGAATAATACCGCTGGGCGATCGCATGAAACGGAAGTAGCTCTGAAGTTGCGATTCGCCCGGTATTGGGGAAAGCTCACTGTCCTATGGGTGATTTTTTGCGGCTGAAAAACAGGCTTCTTGCAAAAATGTCCACAGCAATTCCGTTCGTCGGGAAAATTCTTACCGCTTTATACCATCCTTCCGAACGGAAGGGCGAAGTGCCATGGACGGTGGTTGTAAAGCGATTGCGGGAATGCAGTGTTTCTATAGTGACTACCGCCGGTGTGCACCGGAAAGATCAGACTCCGTTTGATATGAAAGATCCGAATGGTGACCCGTCTCTGAGGATCATCGATGGCGTGGCGTCGGTCGGTGAACTCATGATAACACATGATTACTATGACCATCGTGATGCGGACAAGGACATTAATATCGTCTTTCCCATCGAAAGGCTAAGGGAGTTTGCCGAAGACGGTATCATAAAAGCGGTCGCCGACATTCATTTCAGTTACATGGGACATATTGTCGGACCTCATATCAGGACTCTCACCGATGTAACTGCTCCGGAGGCGGCGCGAAGGCTCAAATCAGAAGGTGTAGATATTGCGTTGCTTACGCCGGGATGAGGCATTTGCAACCAGACGGTAGGTCTGGTACAACGGGAAATCGAGAAGGCGGGCATTCCGACGATAGGTATTTCCATCGTCAGAGAATATACCGAAAAAGTGAAACCGCCGAGGACTGTTTATCTCAGGTGGCCATTCGGGCACCCGCTCGGAGAGCCCTTCAATGTGCCTCAGCAGCAGGCCGTTCTGATCGAGGCCTTTAAAAATCTATATTCCATTGATGTGCCGGGAACGATAGTCGACCTGCCGTTCAAGTGGAGGAGGGAAGTCTATGACCGTTACCACGCCGATGAGTTGAGAGCGCTTTAAGAAGCGCTCACCGAATGATTCTGAAGTGTTCCCCTTTTAAGACATTGCAATTGCTTTCTGACCGGAAATGATTGTGGATTTCTTGTACTGTTCAGCGTTCCCCTGTGCATCATTCGCAATTGTTCCTGTGCGAGTTTTTATTCGCGAATGGGGATGGCAGCCCGACAGGTAGAGTGTGTTCTTAATCAGAACCTGTAGATGAGCCCGAGGGTATAGGCGTTGTTGGCATCGTCGGATTCGGCCGGGGAGCTGATGAACTGGTGGAAGTATGCGGCGTTAAGAAACAGGCTCTTTGTCAACTCCCGTACAAACCCAATGGACAGGGTGTGATAATCCGTATCGTATCCTGACGGCTCATCATACGAGCGGGTCAAGTAACTATAGCCGGCCATAGCGAGCGTCTTGGGATTGATGAGATAGCCTGCGTTTATTCCGACGAGGTGTCCGTCGTAGCTGAAAAAATCGGAATCTGCATTGTTCTTCTCGAACTCATAATACTCCCTGAGCCATGACCGGAAGGAAACCTGCTGCCTAAGTGCCAGTCCTGCCGATACGGCTGCGCTGTCCCGGGCGTCGTCGTTATATTTTCTCAACCTGCCGCCGAGATACACGTCGCCGGAGAGGATTGTTCCGAACTCTCTTTTCAGTCCCGCGACTATACCCGCTGTAGAGAGATTGAGATCGTCATATCTGGCATAAATGTATTGACCTGCGTCGCCCCTGGCAAATAGCGATGTTTTTGGACCTATCCCTTTCTCCGCTTCTGCGCTTACAGACAGGACCGTATAAAAGTCCCCCTGTTTTTCGATGTCCTG
>JBECKU010000276.1:0-7100 GCA_040235385.1 Candidatus Sulfobium sp.
CGATTGTTTTAAAAAAAGGGCATCATGGCAGGAACAGGGTCCTGATCGGAAAAGATACGAGACTCTCGGGGTACATGATAGAAAGCGCCCTGACATCCGGCATATGTTCGATGGGCATGAACGTGGAGCTCGTCGGCCCGCTTCCGACACCCGGGATCGCCTTCCTTACCAGAACCCTGCGGCTCGATGCCGGGATCGTCATCTCAGCGTCACACAATCCATTTCAGGACAACGGGATAAAATTCTTTTCCTATAACGGTTTCAAGCTTCCCGATTCCATCGAAAAAAGGATCGAAGGGCTGGTGCTGGACGACTCGTTGGCAAGATACAGACCGAAGGGCGAAGAGGTGGGAAAGGCCCACCGCCTGGACGACGCCACAGGAAGGTATGTCGAATACATCAAATCCACCCTTCCGCGAGGGACTTCTCTTGAAGGTATGAAAGTAGTCGTCGATTCCGCAAACGGAGCGGCATATAAGACCACTCCGGGACTTCTTAGGGAACTGGGGGCCGAGGTTATTTCGATAAACGACGAACCGGACGGAGTGAATATCAATCGTGCCTGCGGTTCACTCGATATGAGGAAGCTTCAGCGGACGGTCGGCGCCAGTAAGGCGGATATAGGCATCGCTCATGACGGAGACGGCGACAGGACGCTCCTTTGCGATGAAAAAGGCACCATTATCGACGGGGACCAGATCATGGGGATCTGTGCCCTGGATATGAACCTAAGGGGATGTCTCAAGGGAGGGACAGTTGTGGCGACCGTAATGAGCAACCTTGGCCTCGAAAAAGCCCTGGAACGCCAGGGTATCAGGCTTCTCAGGGCAAAGGTCGGGGACAGATATGTCGTGGAAAAGATGCTCGAGGGGGGCTTTAACATAGGTGGGGAACAGTCGGGCCACGTGATCTTCCTTGACTTCAACACAACAGGCGACGGTCCAGTTACCGCTGCGCAGGTGCTCTGTATGATGAAAAATAATGACGTGTCTCTTTCCAAATTGGCCTCGAGCATAAAGCTTTTTCCCCAGGTACTGATGAATGTGGAGGTTGAAAAAAGACAGGATATAAGAGCAGTCCCCGAGATCGAAGAAGCCGTGAGAAAGGCCGAGAAAAAACTTGACGGCAGGGGACGGGTCCTTGTCCGGGCATCGGGCACCGAACCCAAAATAAGGGTTATGCTCGAGGGCGAGGATCTCAGACTCATAAAAAGGCTCGGCAGAGACATTTCAAAGGTCATCAGAGAAAAAATGCAGTAGAAAGGGGTTCTCTCTTGGGGGATCGGGTGACGATTGTTCGTTCCGTAGGGCGAGGACCGCATCCGGTCTTCATCTCTTTTTTATCCGGTACCGCGATTTTTTATCTGTTCCCTTATTTCCCGGTTTCCTCCATAATTTTCCTCTCAATCGCAGCGGTTTATTCAATAACCTCACGAAGGCCCGCGGTCATTCTTGTAGCGGTTCTGGGCATAATCTCCGCATTACTTCATTTTTCTCCCCCGGATGAAGGGTCCGATGTCTGGAAAAGGGAAATCTTGTTGAGCGGGCGGTTCGTTTAGGGTGCGGGTCTTTTATCGGAAAGTCTTCAGACCTTTGATATCGACACTGCGAGAGACGGCGAGACAGGTGAAGACCTGGAAGATTTACCGGATAAGGAGATGCGCGTCTTCTCTGATTTCGAACCGGACTACGACGAGATGTATGAACTTCTCGTCAAGACCGGTCCGGATGGATCACGAATGAACCCGGGCGGGGACAGAAAGGCCGGTTTTTACGGCTCGGTGATAGCGGGGAAGGAGATGACCGGAAGCCCTCCCGCCTTTACCCGCATCTTCGACAACTACCGGGCGGACATAAACCATTATCTCTCCAACAGGTTCGAGAAGGAATCGGCCGGCCTTATTTCTGCAGTTACCACGGGCGAGAAGTTCCTTCTTGATGAAGATCTGAGGGCAATGTTCAATAGAGCCGGTCTTGCTCATATGCTCAGCATATCAGGCACGCATTTCGGCCTGTTTTCGATCCTGCTATTCGGGCTGTTCAGGTACTTAATTGGAAGGTTACCCTATCCCGTTTTGCAGAGGTTGACAGTCTATCTGACCCCTTCGCAGGCCTCTGCTCTTCTCTCCTTTCCCTTCTTGATTATGTATCTCGGGATATCCGGGGCGAGCGTGCCTGCGGTAAGATCCTTTGTGATGATAAGCCTTTTTCTGGCCGGGATTCTTCTTGGCAGGAAGGGTCAATGGCTGAACACGATTTTGATAGCGGCCTGTATCCTTGTAATAGCGGACCCCTCGGTCATACTCACACTTTCTTTTCAACTTTCCTTTATCGCAGTCCTGTTCATAGGCTTTTCTCTCGAAAGGAAGGCCGCGGACGATGTCGAAGAGAGCGGCTTCAGAAAGATCGTCAGGAATTCCGTCACGATATCACTCGCAGCCATAATCGGTACATCCCCGCTGGCCGCGTACCACTTCCATTATTTCCCTTTGATCGCTCCCGTCTCGAACCTTTTTGCGGCCCCGCTGATCGGATTTGTCGTGATACCGTTATCGGTGATCTCCTCTCTTTCTCTGATTCTTACCGGCCACTTTGTCCTTGCGCCGATTGTGCAGATTTCGTCGAGCATTTCCATATGGCTCGTAAAACTCGTCGCCGGGATTCCTTATGCCTCAGTCGGAATACCCGCCTTTCCGCCCGCAGTGTGTCTGGGTATATATGGCGGGTTTCTTATTTATTTAATTTCCGGGAGAGACAGAAGGTTCCTGGTCCTGCCCGTCTTTCCACTTCTGGCATTTCTTGTAATCGGTTTCATGGGGAAAAAAGCGCTCAACATAACTTTTCTCGATGTCGGACAGGGAGACTCCGCAGTCATAGAAATTCCCGACGGACGGACCGTTGTCGTCGATACCGGACGTGCCGGAAGGGAAACGGCGTCTTTTCTCTCTTACCGGGGCAAGAAAGAGATCGATGCGCTGGTTTTGACGCACATCCATCCCGATCACTCCGGAGGCCTTGCGTACCTCATGGAACGTTTTGCGGTCGGGGAGGTTTGGGACAACGGGATGATCGAATATCCCGAAGAACTGAAGATCGGGGACAGACACAGGGTGCTCGAAAGAGGCGATGTCATTGAGACAGGGTATGGGACCATTACGGTCCTGCACCCTTATAAGGGATTCAATACGCTCGAGGGCAGCGATTATGACGAGGAGAACAACGCCTCTGTTGTCCTGAAGATTTCGGGCAAGACCATTGCGTGTCTTCTTGCGGGGGACATCCAGGAGGAAGCGGAAGAGGATATTTCCTTTCTCGGTAAGCGGCTAAAAAGCGATATTATGAAGGTCCCCCACCACGGCAGCCGGACCTCCGGGCGGGAAGAATTCCTCTCGGCTGTCTCCCCGTCCTTTGCGGTCATATCGGTGGGCAGAGACAACTCATTCGGCCATCCGAGCCCGGAGATACTTGGGAGACTGGGCAGCGCACGGGTATTGAGGACTGATCTCGACGGGGCCGTGAAGATGACAGAGACCGACAACGGCTTCGATGTGAAGACATGGAGGGAATATGCTTTTGAAAGAGCGGACAATCCGGCAAAGGAGTTTAGAAACTTCAAGAGGCTTTTTTTGACCTGGTGAGGTACTTTTTGTCCCTGATTATTAACGCAGCTCTGCTGTGGGGTGGTTCGTTTCTTTACTGACGCGATTCGACATTAGAGTTGACACGACCAGGAACAGGAACTATCTTTTAAATAGAAGCCATCCACACTCAAAGAATTCATGGACGTTAACGATGACAATTTACAAGAGAGAAGGAGACATCTTATGAAAAAGATTATTTTTCTATTTCTGGTGGTCATGCTGTCGTCCGGCGGCGTTCATGCCGACGAAATGCTCATGGAAAAAGCGAAGAAACTTTTTTCGCCCATTCCCGACGAACTTAAGACACTGAAGGGAAAAAGTGTTACTCCGGAGCTGGTCGAACTGGGGAAGGTCCTTTATTTTGATCCAAGGCTTTCGAAGAGCGGCTTTATCAGTTGCAATTCCTGTCACAATGTCGGTATGGGCGGAGCTGATTTCCAGGAAACTTCGGTCGGACACGGCTGGAAGCGGGGTCCCCGCAATGCTCCTACAGTATTGAACTCCGTATTCAACATAGCCCAGTTCTGGGATGGACGAGCGGAAGACCTTAAAGAACAGGCAAAGGGGCCGGTACAGGCCGCGGTAGAAATGAATAACACGCCCGACCTCGTAGTTAAGACCCTGAACAGCATGCCCGGGTATAAGAGGATGTTTGCAAAAGCGTTCCCGGATGAGATGGAACCTGTAACCTTTGACAATATGGCCTATGCTATAGAGTTCTTTGAATCGACTTTGCTGACACCCGATTCACCCTTCGACAGGTATTTGAAGGGAGATGTAAAAGCTCTTACTGACGAGGAAAGGACCGGCCTGGACAAATTCATCTCTAAAGGATGCGTCGCTTGTCACGGCGGAATCAATATGGGTGGAACGGGCTATTATAAGTTCGGAGTAATGGAACGACCCGGAGCCGAGCTCCTGGCCGGGGACACGGGAAGATTTAAAGTTACTTCTCTCGAGAAAGACCAGTATTTTTTTAAATCGCCCTCGCTCCGCAACATCGCACTGACACCGCCCTTTTTTCACTCCGGAAAAATTTGGTCATTAGATGAGGCTGTCAGGATCATGGGTTCGGTCCAGCTCGGCAAAACTTTGACAAAAGCCGATACACGGGACATAGTCGCATTCCTTGAGACAACTACCGGTCGACAACCGAAAGTCTCCTATCCTGTCTTGCCTGCACCGACGGATGCCACACCGAAGCCGTCGATTGAGTAGCGTCATTGTCTGTTTTTTGGGTTATTCAAACCGAGATGTTCGGATATTTCGGTAGAAATATCGAAAAGGGCACGGGGTCTATACATTTGACGAAATGACTGACGAGGTTTAGAGGTAATTAGTCTAAAAATTAAGGAAACACAAAAAAAATGAGAAAAGACTTAAAAAACGACAAATTCATCGACTAATACTTCTTTTTCGTTCTTTCTCTATCAAAACCATTGTTGCAGAGTTTATTGATTTGGAATAAACTTAAAGTAAGAGAAGAAGGCTACCTGGTCATCGACCGGGGCCTAAAGAAAGGAGGAGAGATATATGGCGAGCAAAGCAAGAGAGCTGGTTAAGACTGAAAGGCCGACTCATTATCTTTCACCCCTTGAGGAAATTGAAAGGTTTTTTGAAAAAGCATGGCTCAGCCCGTTTTCCATGATGAGGTCGATGTTCTCCAGGGATTACATGGAATTCCGGGCCGATCTTCCCAGCGTGGACATGTTTGAAGAGGGCAATGAGCTTGTGGTTAAGGCCGATCTTCCGGGTATCAGGAAGGAAGACCTGGATGTTCACCTTTCGGGCAACATTCTAACGGTCTCAGGAGAAACGAAGAGCGAAGAGAAGGTTGAGAAAGGCGACTATTACAGGTTTGAACGGAGGAAAGGTTCTTTCAGCCGCAGGTTTGAGTTGCCCTATGAAGTCAACACTGAGAAGATGAAGGCTCATCTCGAAAACGGAGTGCTTGAAATCAGACTTTCAAAAGCTTATGAAGGTGAAAGCTTGACGAAGAAGATCAGGATAACCGGCTGAACAACACGGAAGAAGACCCGTCGGGATGTAATATTCCGGCGGGTTTTTTTGCTTACTTAAGGGTCATCCGGAAAATATATCAAGCAGCACCTTGACCGCGGTGCCTGAGATAATGGCCGCGAGGAGCCATCGGAGAAACTTCGTATGTGTTCTCTGGCCGACGTATCCTCCCAGTCTGGCCGCCGGTATCGCACCCAGGATAAGCGGCACGACCATCAGAAAGGGCACCTGTCCGGTCATAATTTTCCCTGCAACCCCGGCTGTCGATGAAAAAAGCCCTACTGCCAGCATACTCCCGAGAGCTACCCGCATGGGAATTTTCAATACATAAAGGAATACAGGAATGACGATAAAAGCGCCCCCCTGGCCGACCATGCCCAAAAAAAATCCAAGTGTCAGGGCGATCAGTGCCGCACGGGTCCTGTTGATTTGTACCGAGTCCGCTTTTAAATCATCGTGAAGGTAGCTTCGCGGGATAAACATCATTACCGCAGCAGTTAAGGCAAGTAGGCCGAAAATAAAGAGCAGCACCTCATCAGAAGATACTTTGGAAAAAAGTGAACCAGCAAATGATGAAAGAAACATGAAGATGCCGAACGTCAATACCAGTTCTTTATTGACCAGCCGCTGCTTATTATAGAAAAGCATGGCCGATAATGACGCAAAAAACCCCTGGGTCATGGTGAGCCCTGTTACATCCTTAACGGGAATGTTTACGAGGCCGAAGGCCTCAGGCAGGTAGTGAAGCAGGGGGAACATGACTATCCCCCCGCCTATCCCGAGCAACCCCGATAAGAACCCGACAGAGGATCCTGCCAGAAACAAAAAGACATAAAACGCCGCCGGCAACCTTATCGCTCCACAAATATGCGCTTTCCGTCTTTTGACCCTGACTCGACAATATTGCCGATGTGAGCGGCAAGGACCCGTTCTTTCTCCATTGCATGGGTGAGCATATCTTTCTTTTCCTGCGGGACGAAAATCAGAAGACCGCCGGAGGTCTGAGCATCGCACATAAGAATGCGGTCGACCTCGGAAACGCTCTCCTCCCATTCAACAGCGGGTGCGTATATCTTTGCATTTTCCCGGGTACCCCCGGGGATCACCCCGAGTGCGGCCAGCCTTCTGGCCTCATCGAAGAAAGGGACCTTGCCGGCAGAGAGACGAGCGAAACAGTCGCTTGCCGCAAGTACCTCATGGAGATGACCGATCAGACCGAAACCCGTTATATCCGTCGCGGTGCTTACGCCTGTTTCGATCATGATCTCAGCCGCCTTTTTGTTAAGAGCGGCCATCGAGAGAGTAAACTCCTCAATCGACGCATCATTGCACTTTCCTGATTTTACGCCGGTGGATACGATTCCGGTCCCGATCTTCTTTGTTAGTATCAGCGCGTCGCCCGGCCGGGCCTTAGCATTGTCGAGTATCCTGTCCGGGTGAA
>JBECKU010000278.1:0-13690 GCA_040235385.1 Candidatus Sulfobium sp.
GATTCTTCCACTTCTCTATGCTGCTGAGGACGATCACAGACGCATATTTGGCAATTCCTATGCTCGCGATAAGCGCTTCGTGAAGGCTGTCGTCTCTCTGCATGAAATTGATAATCGGATATCCCAGCGGCTTGAAGTTCTTCTTTGTTGCGGCCCTTCTGAGAAGAGTATTATGTTCGATGATATCCTTTGCCTTTCTGGCCCCGGAATCGAGAAGGATGTCTTCGACGCCCAATGACTTTACCTTCTCGGAAAGTTCGGTCAGTTCATCCAGACCGTTCGCGGAGATTCCGAGAATAGCCTTGTTCTTTTTTGCAAGGTTCGCCATGGCCTCGGCGTTAGACTGGTTCGCCCCGTAAAGAACGGGGCTTTTGTCGGCAAAAAACCTGATCGCAGCCTCAGCCGCCTCCAGGTTTTCCGTTGAAAGAATAACGGGCACGCCGGGGGCCTTCTCAGCGACGGTCTTTGCAGCGGCCTCGAACTTTCCGGGATCGTTCGAATCGTTCGTCAGGGCTATCGCATCTATCCTCAGTTTCTGTCCGACTCTGTCGATCTCCGAGTCAACCACTTGAGCGGCGATGTTCGCAATCTCCTCGGCAGAAAGGCTGTCTTTGATCTCTACGGCCAAAGCACAGGGGTTCACAAATTTTTTATCATGCCGGAAAAGGACCGTCTCCTCTCCCATCTTGACCGCTTTGTCGCCGGTTCCGACCGTCATCGGCCGCACGGGGGGCGCCGATGCCTCACCAAGGACTTTCTTCGCCTCCTCGGATACATCCGGACAGGAATCAAGGGTAGCCTGTCTCTGGGCCAGTTTCATCGCAAAGGCCAGGCAGGTGGGATGCCCGCATTTTTTACAGTTGGTTTTCGGTAAGAGTTTAAATATCTCAACACCTGATAACGCCATTTTCTATGACCTCCGTTATTTAGGTTAAGACCAGGGGTAAAGTGTTCGGTTGTTCGCTCAACCTCAACCCTGCATCAGTTCTTCTATCGTATTCTCGACGGCCTCGACAGCCTTCGGATGTCTCATGACGAGGAGTTCGGCTCCGGCGATAAGGAGAGACATCGCTGTTACCGCCTCCCAGGCGATACCTCTTTCTTCAGCCGCGCCCCACTGGGGCAGATCGGACTCTGGGGCCTGAGTTTCCTTCACCTTCCAGACATACATCCCGACGTCGCCGAGCATAGGGGGCTGCATGGTCGTATCGTTCTGGGTTAGAGCGGCAAGGCGTATACGCTCCATGACGGAATATGTATATTCGAGCCCGTACCCGAGCGCCGAACACATGGGGTCTGTGATGATCCTTTCTTTTTCGAACCCCATCTGATTGATCAATATATTCAATTGTTTTGACAAGTTGATGTCGAGCTCCGACATCGCGATCAATTTATGGTTGTTCGCCATTGCCGCAGCAGCTATAGTCTTATAATTTGACTCCTGCGCCTTGCCGATCACACAGTTCTTGCCTTTTGCGGCCTCCGAGGCCGCAACCAGAACAGGCGAATCTTTTTCAGAGTGATTGCTCCCGAGGATAATAAGAGGTACGTTCACAGCCGAAAGCACGTCACTGACGGTCTTCGAAGCCTCTTCAGGTGTACGGTTCTCCCTGTCAGGGTGCGTTCCTACCAGTCGGAGAGCGATCGTCTTGGCCTTCAGTTCGTCCTGACAATATTTCGCCCATTTGACCGGATCGTTTGAGACCGCCTCAAAAGGTCTTCTTACATTCTCCGGCCAGTCTGCGGGAGGGACATCCTGGATCTCAAAGGCGATTACAGGCCTATTTGGCAATACCCCCTCGAAAGAATGAAAGGGAAGTACATTTTCTCCTCCCAACGTGACCTCGCCGTCGCCGATACCGATCGTTACCGGATAAACCTGTCCGGAATATGTCTCTTTAGTCGGTGTAAAAGCCATGTATCCTCCTCATTAATTTAGTGAAGAGTGAGGAGTAAGGCGAAAAGTGAATAGAATGCCTTTGCTCCTGTCTCCTGACTCCATTCTCCTCACTTCTTTACATTTCTAAATACGAATGGGCATAAAGCGTATTGCCCATTATCACGTCTATCGTCTTCTTTATCTCTGTCATCTTGGCAGTGTCCTCGATCTCTTTCCCCGCGAGCACGGCATCGAACAATTCTTTCTCATTCAGCGCTTCCGCCATCTCGCGTGCGTCGGCGATCGCTGAAGTCAGACCTGCATTCACAAGCATCAGGAAATAGTATTTATTCAATATCGGTCTTATGTGTTTGGGACAGCCGTTGGATATATTGCTCAGGCCGACGACGGTCTTCATCGGAGGGTCGTTCATTTCCTGAAACATTTTTATTGCCTCAATGACCTTTAGCGCATGGTCCTGGGAAGTCGCTATCTGGAGAACCAGGGGATCTAAAAATAAGTCCTCCAGCGGCACACCGTATTCCATCGCCCGCGCCATGATCTCGGCAGCGATGGCGCACCGTTCCTCGGCATCCGCAGGTAACCCGCCCTTGCCCACCGTGAGTCCGATAACCAGTGCGTTGTATTTAGCTCCGAGTTCGAGAATCGGAAATCTTTCGGGATCGTTCGAAGTGGAATTTATTAAGGCCCGGCCCCACTCATTATTATGGACCCTCAAACCCGCCTCTATCGCACTTGCATTTGTCGTGTCAAGACATACCGGCAAAGGGACGACATCCTGAATCGTTGTGACCATCCACTGCATCAATTCCTCTCCACCGTCCTCGGCAGGGCCGATATTGGCGTCGATTATGCCGGCGCCTTCCTTCCACTGTCTCGTCGCGATCTCCTGAATCGGGCCCTTATCCTTCGCCATCATCGCTTCCCTCACTCTTTTGGCGATGATGCTCAGTTTCTCGCCTATTATCAGCATTATCGGAAATCTCCTTTCTCGTGATCTCTATCTATATTTTTGATCCGAAGACCGAATTTCCCCCGATCAGGGAGATAAAAGAAATTATAATATTTTCTTATAAACTCATAAAAAGATAACATAATTTACAGATATGTCAAATCAATTTTTTCTTATAAATCCTATTATGTTTCTTAATAATTTTAGAGTTAGACAAGATAACATATTTTCGCTTTTAAATAAAGAGATTTTCCGATTGTTTTAATTTATAAACGCATAAGCGGTCTTAAAAACCTACTAATTGTTGATCCTCCTGGAACACATGAAGATAGCCGGCGATATTTTCCGCCATGCTAATCAATTCTTCATAAGGATCGCGCAATCCGGTTGTGAGGCCGAAATGATCATAGAACTGATCCAGTGCCAAAAGTTTTTAACACGGCTTTTATGATTCTTTTAAGATCGCTTTCTAAAACTCTTGAAAATATGTATAATAGATAGCCATATTATGATTTTGATCGTCTCCGGCTGACAGGTGTGAAGCATACACTTGCATGGAGCCACTGTGAGGGCGATAATTTTATCGGTGAGGGGGAAATTTATATGAGAGAGAAAGGTGATAAGCGATTATAGAGATAAGAGTTGTCGGCAATGATATCGAGAAAGCCATCAAGACTCTCAAGAGAAAAGTCCAGATCGAGGGCCTTCTCAAGGAGATCAAGTCTAGAAGCTTCTATGAAAAGCCATCCGTAAAAGAAAAGCGGAAACGCGCGGAAGCCCGCAAGAAAAGGGCGAAGTCTCAGAAATCCAGAAATTTCCGCTAAAAAGCAAAAATTTCTTTTCTTCAAGACTTGCCATGTCGGGATTAATTTGTTGTGGACAGAACTGTTGCATTGCGGGGTATCGTCCCTTGCCGGCAACTGATAACAAAGGAGATAACACCAATCGCTAATCGAAGACGTCCAGCAACGGCCAGGGTGGTCGACCGGACCCGCATAAACAATCAGATCCGTCAGATCAAGGCCAAAGAGATCCGGGTCGTTGCCGATGAGGGGCAGATAGGCATCATGGACATTGATTCCGCGCTGAAACTGGCAGCGGAACGGGATCTGGATCTGGTGGAAATCAGTCCCGATGCAGATCCGCCTGTCTGCAAGATCATGGACTACCGTAAGTTCAGGTTCGAAGAAGGCAAGAAACTTCGGAAGGCCAAAAAGAAACAGGCTACACTGACTCTGAAAGAAATCAGAATGCGACCTTCGATCGATACCCATGATTATGAGTTCAAGACTCGCAATGTGCGGAAATTCATCACCCATGGAGACAAGGTTAAAGTGACCATGCGGTTCCGGGGACGCGAACTGAACCGTCAGGAACTGGGGATGAAAGTCCTTGAGCGTCTGGCGGATGACGTTCAGGATATCGCAAAAGTGGAATCCCAGCCAAAGATGGAAGGCCGCCAGATGGTGATGATTCTCATGCCCGCCTAAATAAGTTCTTTTGTATGTCATGTCCGAGGTTGTAGTCGGGTCGCCGGGGCGACCGAGGAGAACGGGAATGACAGCAAGAGATATGTCAGGAATTTATGAAACGCCGCACTACATTAGCATTTCCCGAACGGGCACACAGGGTAATGGCACACTTCACATTTAAGACACAGGCCGCCGTGCCCGAATTCGGCGAGTTCTTCTCTGCCTATAATCTCCCCCGCAAGAACTCTGGGCAGGACCAGGTCGAAGACCGTGGTTGCCGCATACATGCCGCATGCGGGAATGCCGAGGACGGGCACGGGTTCGGAGCGTTGAGTTACGGATTCCGGGTTCTCTTCACTCGAAACATCAACGTCGCGGCCACCCGGCCCCGGCGGAAAATTTGAGTTCAGCTCTTTCTTTATATATGCAACAAGAAGCATCGCTCCCGGAAGAACAGCCGACCCGTAAGAAATGGAGACAGCTCCCAGTCTTCTGATCGCAAACCTCGTGACATCATCCGGATCAACGGACATACCTCCCGTTGTAATCAGCAGGTCTGCACCCGCTGTCAGAAGTTCCCTCAACTTCTTTTCGATAAAATGTTCGTCATCGGGTGCATAGTAAGTGCCGATAACACGGCCGCCAAAAGCAGCTATTTTTTTCTCGATTATCGGAGCGAAAGCGTCCCTCATGCGGCCGTAATAGATTTCATTCCCCGTAATGACAACTCCCACCTTCGGTCTTCTCATTTCTATGACATGCAGGATCTTTCCCGAATCTTCACCGATTCTGACCGCCCTCTCTACCACTTCCCTCTTCACTACGAGGGGGATTGCACGTGTGCCCGCGATGACCCGGCCTGTTTTCACGATCGTGTTATCGTGAAGAGATGCGCACATGACATCGCCCAGCAGGTTCAATTCGTGGAGGGCGTTCTTATTCACTTTGAGCAGGCCGTCTCTGGCCGCGACGAGATTTATCTTACCTTCTTTAGGTTTTCCCTGGACGGCGACCCCGTTTCCCATCAGGGCGTTCGCCAGCATGCATGCTGCATCGTCTTCGTGCATCTCGTCGACGGCTATTTTCAGGACGAAAAGATTTTCCTTTCCGAGTCTCTGCAGGTGGCAGACGTCTTCTTCCCTGATGACATGCCCTTTTCTGAATGCGCGCCCCTTGAATTCGCCGGGCCTGATCTCGGTTATGTCGTGCGCGAGAACAGTACCAACCGCCTGTCGTACAGGGATTGTATTTAACGTCGGACCTGTCTTGTCGCCCGTATCACACATGGGGGTCTCCTTTATGGTCCCTATGGACTGAATATTCGTTTGAATTTTCCATCCACAAATTCCCTCACATCCCTTTCCACCATCTCGTATTTCCTTAAGAAGACCCTGGCATCATCCGTAAGGTTCGCACCACCGCCGTTCTTCCCTCCCTTCTGTCTTTCAACCAGCCTGATACCGAGTCTTTCCTCCATCGCCTTAATGTATGCCCAGGCCTTCCGGTAGGATATATTTATTTCCTTTGCGGCCTGATTTATCGAGCCGTATTTTTCGATAGCCTCCAGAAGAAACCTCCTCCCCCTGCCGAAGACGGGCTCCCCGCTGACCTCGATCCATACCTTCGATCTTATCTCCATATCGTTATGGTTTTTCTGCATAACGGCTTGCATCAAAAGGACTCAGGCTTTTACTGCCGACGCCGTTCGGGTACTCTATGTCTATCTTCCTCATTCCACAAAGAGACATCCTGACGCCAAGCGCCTGCCCGGAGCAGAGACGCCCATGAAATAGCACGGACTCTGAGAGGAGGCTGTCGAAATGCACCAAGATCATACCCGGCTTTGCTCCATATTATTGATCTTTTTTATCTAAATTATACCGCTCATTTGAGAGAAATGAAGGGCTTCCCGGAATAAGCCGAAAAAATTCATGACGCCAGGCATTGCAGTTTAAAGACAAGCCAATGGCGGGTAGAGCAGCCATTGGCTCGTTTTTGTCTGTTCAGGCAAAGAACCGTTTACCGGACTTTCTCTCCATACCGCTTTTCGTAGAATTTCTGAATCTTCTCCAGTTGCTCCTTGCTCATGCCTTTTGTGTACCATTCGTGTCTCACATCCGAATCGAGATGCTTCTTTGACAATTCACCGTACAATTCGGGGCCGGCGACATGTTTTACCTCGGTAAGAAATTCACCGTAGAAGTTCTTCGCTACATCGTATATACCGTGCCACCATGCATAATCGGGACCGGACATCGCCGCCCCGTGGCGCGCTCTTCTGCCTTCATGATGCCATAGCTCCCAATATATCCAGTCCAATTTTTCGTCGAAGTCCGCTTTCGTCAGTTTTCCTTTCTCAATAAGTTCTTTCCTGATCGACATGGCTGGTTTTGCGAACTTGGTGTCGTAAAGATCGACGAGGTTGTCAAACTGCTGATAGAATCCTTCTATAAAAGGCGCGGCATGGCAATTATTGCAGACGTCCTTCATGGATTCGCGTCGCTTTTCGGCATTCTCGAGCTTCTTCGAGATCGGCGGGCGCAGGGTCCAACTGATTCGCGTGCCGACATCATGGGTAACAGGCTGGTCCGACGTAGCGCTCATATGACAAGTCGCACAGGTGGGGGCAGCCGTGTAATCCTTGCCGACCACCCATGAGTCCTCATGCATATTCAGCCTGTCTTTATTCGCCACATAAAGTATTCCATGTTTGGATTCTTCATATACTTCTTTCTGCGGATGGTCCGGCCCCAGGTGACACTTACCGCAGGCATTTGGTTCCCTGGCCTGGGCTTTCGAAAAATTATGTCTCGCATGGCAGGCTGTGCAGGAGCCCTTCGAACCGTCAGGGTTGATCCTTCCGATTCCGGTATTCGGCCAGGTGTTGATATCGAGTTTTCCGTTTTCCAGAACCTTGATCTTCGACCCGTGGCACTGCATGCAGCCGACCGCGACGGCCTCAGGCCCTCCTACAACCTCGCCCAGATAATTGTCGAGAGAGTTGAGTATATCGCCGGCTTTCGCATGATGGCTCTTTGTCATCTCGTCAACTTCTTTTTCATGACACTGGGAACAGTCCTTGGGAGTTACCAGAATGGCGATGGTAAAACCGTTGTGGTCCATCGCGTCCGGATCGGACTTGTCCGCCTTGTGGCAGGTATAACAATCAACGCCCTTCTCCGCGTGGGCGCTTATCTCCCACTCTTTCACAAAAGCAGGAGACTTGGCCCTGTGACACCCCACGCAGACCTTCCCCTCCTTTGACATCTTGACTTCGGCTGCTGATACCGTCGTCGCCACGGTAAAGAGACATAGAATGAATATGAAGACCATCGCCCCTGATAGAATTATCTTTGATTTCATACAAACTCCTCCTGTTTTGGTGTTATGCGAAAACGCCCAACCATAAAAAGACAGACTTCCTATCACCCTCTTGTTGGTTATTCTCCAAAAACCTCCCGGGATATGTCAGTTGCCTCCGGGCAATTTTATAGAACAGGATATGACATGATCTGTCCTCCTTCTATGATCTAAGTCATATTTCTCAGTAATTTTCGTTAGCTTATATGTAAATTATAATTTTAGTATAGATCACGGATAGGGGAAGTCAAGTTAGATGCGAGACAAGGCAACTGGTAAATATTAGAAAGTTGGCCTTTTACAGCATACTTAAAGAATTTTGGAAGAAATTAAGGCTGACTTCATGTTATTCTTTAATATCAAGCTCTTGGATGATGCTTCTTAAATACTTTCTTTATTCTCTCCGTTGTAACTTTCGTGTAAATTTGAGTGGTTGAAATATCCGAATGCCCGAGCATTTTCTGTACCGATCTTAGGTCGGCGCCACCCTCGAGCAGGTGGGTGGCAAAGCAGTGCCTGATCGTATGCGGAGAGAGTTCCATCCCAGCATTTTTCCCGACCATTTTCATTGTCTGCCAGAACCTCTGTCTCGTCATCGGACCGCCCATTCTGGTAATAAAGAGATAATCGGACTTTCTCTTTTTGAGAACAGCCGGTCTTTCCTCGATAAGATATCGCTTGATCTTGCTTAGCGCCCTGGAATTAACAGGGACAACCCGTTCCTTGGAACCCTTTCCGGTAACCCTGACAAACCCGGCATCAAAGTGGATATCGCCCAGCTTCAGGCCCACCAACTCGCTGACGCGCATTCCGGAAGAATAGAGAAGCTCCAGCATGGCGGAGTCCCTCATCTTTGTGCTTCCGGCGCACCCTGATTCAAGCACTTCTTTCATCTCAGAGACGCTGAGGGCCTTGGGCAGTCTCTCCCAACTCCTCGGGGTCTGAATGTTTTCACACGGGTCCCGGTCGAGGAGCCTCTCGGTAAGCATATACTTATAGAATGCCTTGATGGAAGAGACGTATCTGCAGATGCTGGAAAGGGAATACCCGTCGTTTCTCAGGGAATCGATGAAATCGACGATGTCGGCATGGGTCGCAACAGGGGACCCGCTTCCTTTCTTTTTCAGGAATTGTTCGAACTTCTTCAGGTCCGATGCATACGAATCGAGGGTATTCCGCGAGAGGCCTTTTTCTACCGAAAGATATGTCGTAAAATTATCAAGCGACTCCACAAGGCAGATATTCCTCTATCCCAGTAGAATGCCTTAATCTCTCATAAAAAATACCGGCAATATGCATGAGGTTTACCGTATCCTCCTTATTGTATTTAATAAGAAGGTCCAGGGACTCATGAGAACCTTTCAGCGAGTGTTCCCAAAGCTTCACCGCATCATATCCGTCCAGTCCCTTGACACAGTCCTCCCTTTCGATCCCCAGGGCTTGCTCGAGCTTTTTCAGCCCTCCCCTGAAACCCAGTCTTTTTGCCGCGAAACAAAGGTCGAAATGGGGGATGTCCATCCTCACTCCATTCAGCGTCCTGAAGATAAAGGGAACGTCGAACGCCGCCCCGTAAAAAGTAATAAGGCACTTATACCTTTCGAGCTCACGGTTAAGGTTGTCAGCAGAAAGGTCCCTCCCCCTTACCAGACACTTGTAATCAAAACCGTCGTAAAGTCCTATCGCAGTGATGTATCCGCCGCAGTTCGGCTGGAACCCGTTCGTTTCGATATCGAGGCAGACCGCGTCATTCCTGAAATAGTTGAACAGCCGCCAATGTTCCCGGCGCTTTATTCTGCCCGAAAAATACCTGGCATTACCGGCTCTCAATTCCTCCTCGTGATGGTAAAGGTGCTCGTCGAAAATCTGCTTCCTTTCGGGACTGAATCCCAGGAGACTGTCCTCTCCGGTAAAATCCTTCCAGGTAAGGATCCCTTCTCTCCAGAGACGCCGCTCGAGTCTCTCACCTATCCCGTCCAAAATGCAAAATGTATTCTTGATCATCGGGTTATCTTTCTGAAAAAAGAAACGGGGTCCGGTCTTGAAATTAAAGGTCTATCTGAGGTCATCAGGTGGATTATTCCTTTCTGCGTTTCATTTATTATACAGAATGGGCGGCGATAATTCTATAAAACGGAAACGACCCGGTTACGCTTCGTAGAGTTTCTTCACCTCGATGGTATAAGAGCCGTTGCGCTCATAAAGGACGAGTGGTTTTTCTACTTTGAGGCCCGGAGATCCTTCTTTCACGGACTCGATCAATACGATCTTGGAGACCGAGTCCACGTCATTATGTACAAACCTGATCCTTTTAGGCTCGAGCCGGTGATACCGGAGCACGTCGAGCAATTCCGGTATCCTTTCAGGATGATAAATCATGAAGAACCTGCCTTTCCCCCTGAGCAGATAAGAGGCCGCCCTGACGAGAGCCGGGAGGGTAAGTTTGATCTCATGTCTGGCGACCGCCCTTTCATCGCCGAGGCTCAGGAGCCCTGTAGCCGGCTTTCTGAAAGGAGGGTTCGAGACGGCGATATCGCACGATCGGGGTATAAGCTTCCCCTCTATCTCGTTAATATCAGAAAGGACCACCAGGACTCTTTTATCGAGGTTGTTCAACTTGACATTCTCCCGAGCAAGGCAAAAAAGGGATTCCTGCAGCTCGACCAGGGAAACATGAGCTTCTGGATATTTTCTTGCAAGGAGGAGTCCTATTATGCCCGAACCCGCGCCGAGGTCGACGATCTCGTGCGCGTAATTCATGTTCACGAAGGAGTACAGGAGCAAAGGATCTACAGAAAAACGATAGCCGTCCCTTTTTTGCAGGATCTTGACATCGCGGACCCCGTCGAGCGTCGTCAACTCTTAAGGCCCTCTCTTTTTCCCACGACCGGCGAAAAAGCGGCCACGACCAAAGGTATCTCATCAAACCGGTCGACCACGACGTCGGCATCACTGAGAAACTCCGGGGATCTGTAGCCATAGGTGACTGCGACAGTTCCCACGCCGGCGGCTCTCCCAGCCTCGATGTCATAGTTGCTGTCACCGATAATCACTGCCTCATCAGGACTAAAGTCCATCTTTTCAAGGATATGAATCAGCGGCGTCGGCGATGGTTTCTTGCAGCCGACGCTGTCGCTGCCCAGAATATCGTCGAAATAAGAAGAAAGATCCAGATGTCCAAGGAGTTTCCTGGAGAGAGATTCTCTCTTGTTGGAAATGACGACTTTCCTGTATCCTGCTAATTTCTCCAGTGTCGATCTCACGCCCGGATAAGGGACCGTATGATCCACAAGATGCGCCGAATAATAACTGATAAACCTTTCCAGAACCGATTGAAACAGTCCGGTCTGCTCTTCTCCAAGGACCTTCTCGATAAGCCTGTTCACCCCCTCACCTATCATACTGACTGTTTTTTCAACCGTGATCTCTGCAAAACCATATGGTCTCAGCGCATAATTCAGGGCATTTGCAATGTCGACTTTCGAGTCGACAAGCGTTCCGTCCAGATCAAACATTATAAGCTTTATCACAACATACCCCTGCCGATTGATTTACAACCTTTAAAAATCATGACGGCATTCCTGCTAAAGCAGCAAATCTGCAAATCACAGAGCCTGAGATATTTATTATATTGTTTTTTCCGGTATGCCGACAACAAATCGTTCTATGGTTTATTCATCCGAACTTCGGTTTTTCAACGAACACTAATTCTTAACCTTGAAAGGTAAACATATTCAGAAAAAACATCCACCACTCACAAGTCTCTACTCGTTTCGCTTATGGCACTTCAGACATGCAAACTTTGGCGGATGGTCCTTCTTTAAAGGGTATTCTTTATCCTGTCCATGGCATTCCAGACAGACGGTATTGTCGCTTATGGCCTTGTGCACATCGTCTGACGGCACGGGAGGGTAATCGTCCCCGGACATTATAAAAAGCACACCTAATACGACAAGGACAAAAATTACAAAACCTGCGATACCTTTCATAAAAAGATTCTATCATACATCGGACAGGATAGCCCGTGGCTTGTTTTTTAAGGGTCCCTGGATTACACTGTGATTGAAGCAGTGCAGCAGCCCCTGTCAATGGAGCTATGTTGAGAAATAAACCGAAAGGACCTTCCATTCCTGAAGAGAGGAGAGAGACAATAAGACAGGAGATCTGGTCGCTCCTCGAAACCCGGGCCCTTTCTGCGCCGGAAATCTCCGCATATGTGGGCGTTCGGGAAAAAGATGTATACGATCATCTTGCACATATCCTGAAAACCACCTCAAGGGATGATTTCCATCTCGAGATTCGCCCGGCGGAATGCCTGAAGTGCGGGTTCGTTTTCAAAAAGCGGGACAAACTTAGAAAACCGGGCAGATGTCCCGTGTGCCGGGCGGAGCAGATCGAGGGTCCCGTCTTTATGCGCTCTGAAAAAAGATCGAGAAGATAAATAATGAACGATATCCCGTAATGAACAGAGCCACCCAAGTAATGGTCCCGTCAGTCCATCGGTCGGTTGTATCGAAGAAGCGTTCCCCGGCCGTAAATAGGGGGTTCTCCTCCTGCCGGAAATGTCCCTTTAGAGGGACCGCTTTTCTTGACTAAACCAGCCTACTTTGGGTAAGCTATAAAAATTCTTCAGGGGAGTTTTTATGGCAAAGACAGATAAAAGAGCGAAGGCTGTTTCGGGCGGTAAATCCGGAGCGAAAAGTGCCGCGGCATCATCGGCATCCAAAGGGAAAAAAAATTATGTTTTAAAGAAAACTGCCGGCAAGGCACCCTCGGGTAAGGTTTCAAAAAAATCGAAAGTATCGGCGACTGCTTCTAAGATAAAGCAATCACGAGCAACAGAGGAACAAGTGAAAACGAAAAAATCAAAAAATAACGCGTCACCAAGAGATAAAAAGATCCAGGTCATAAAGATTAAACTTCTAGAACAGAGAAATGCTCTCCTCAACGAGGCCGAATCGGCCCTGAACGAACTCCCGGGTCAGACGGTCTTTCCCGACCTGGGTGATCAGGCCACGGCCGAAACAGACAGAAATTTTATGCTGAGACTGAGAGGGCGGGAACAGCGCCTACTGAAGAAGATCGACGAAGCTATCGACCGCATTGACAACGGTTCCTTCGGTATCTGCGACGATTGCGGTAATGAGATTGATATCAAGAGGCTTGAAGCGAGACCCGTCACTACCATGTGTATAGAGTGCAAAACGCTCCAGGAAGAGGAAGAGAAACTGAGAGAAGCCTGATCCGGGCTCTTGCCTCGTCTGCCTATAAAAGAGTACGATTATATTTCAGGTCGCTTTCAGACGGATTTGAAAGTCTTTGTCTTGAGGTTCTTTTCCAAAATGTATTTTACATGTTCATCCAGCAGGGCCGAGAGTTCGCCGACCAGCTTCCCGGAAGGTTTTATCCTGTTGATCTTCGAATAATTCCATCCCAGTAAATTCATCGAAAGACTGATCACCGCCGGGGATAGAGCAACGAAGGACCCATGCTCTGCCGAACATTTGCCGCACAGGACCGTGCCATGGGCAAGATAAAACATATCACCCGTCTTTCCGCATCTTCCACAGCCGTGAAGACGCGGCAGGTATCCGCACAATTCCAGAAGCTTCAGTTTGTAGTGGAGCAGAAGCAGGATTGATCCCGGTTCTTTCTCAACGGCGTAAAGGGTCTCCTTGAGGAGGGAGTAGACGCCCCTGTTCGAATCCCTCTCAGCGACGAAATTCAGGGTAAGCTCGACGATTTCCGACAGCCGCAGGAAGCACTGGAAAGAACTCCTGATAGAGTGGAAGGGATGGATGATATCGGACTGAGTCAGGCGCGGCAATGCGGTATCTTCCTTGCCCCAGAAAGAAATCCTTGAAAGTGTCAGCGGCTCGAGACTACTTCCGAACCTGCTCCTGATCTTGCGCGGGCTCTTTGCAAAAGTCTTTACAATTCCGAAGTCAGTGGTGAGATGAGTGACGATCAGGTCCGCCTCGCCGTATGAAACTGTCCTGAGGACGATAC
>JBECKU010000292.1:0-5951 GCA_040235385.1 Candidatus Sulfobium sp.
CTCTGTGTCCCTGTGGTAAAATTAATTTCTTTCGGTTTAAGAGATATTCTCTCAGATAAAGCTGAAGAATCTAAATTATCCCCTTCCGCCCAGACCCAGAAGCTCGACGAGGACCCGCAAAGAAAAATCACCGGGCTGTTTCACCGCTTCGACTTTTATACCCCAGCACTGCCTCAAATATCTGAGAGTCAATGTCAAGTCGCGAAGTCCGTCCCGTTCAGCGTCATACCATACGCTCCCCGCCATCTGAACGGATTTGTAGGGACTGAATTCTCCGCCCGCAGTATACATGAGGATGTCCTCTGTCCTGTTGTATCTCTCTCCGACATAAAGGCTGCCGTTAGAAAAAGGTATTGCCAGTTCGGACGTGACCGTTTTCATCTCACCGTCATGCACATCGTAGGTGGCTTCCAGTCTCATGGGAAGCGGGTAATAGATGCCGGCATCGAGCCTGAGCGGCAGAAACGGTCTGTCGCCTCCGTCCGTATCGATGGCCTGCAAAATTCTCATAACGAATAGTTCCCGTCCGCCGGCCATACCCCTGTTGATAATGCCAAACTCTAATTCGGAGGTGCTTTCGAAAAGGTCTGTGGAATCAAATACGGGCAGGTCGTCTTCCGAACTCGAAATATAATGATATCGGACCGACGGTTCGATGACGTGTGTAAACGAACCATAGTCCCTGAAAAATCTGGTGTGTCCGACTGCTTCGTACTCGAAGGCGGCCCTGCCCAGATTGTTTTCTTCTCCGGGGACCTGACGGTAAAACGAATACGAGGTGCCTCTGACCGCGAATTTCTGGGATAAGACGACGTCCCGTCCCATCGCGTACAGGATCCGGGGGTATGCGTCCGTCCGTACGACCGAGACCCCGTCGTCCCTCCAGAAATGGGCCGCATCCACAGACGCGGAAACGATGACATTCCCTAATCCGGAATAGTTCAATACATAACCAGCCTCGGGGAGTCTCTGGGCTACATCATCGGTCCCTTCCCCGAGATCCACCCAGTATTGGGACAAAAGATAAAGCCTGGAATTCTCAAAAGGCAGATTTATCTCGCCGGTCGATTCAAGAAAACGCTGGATCCTTATATCACGGTAGGGACTGAATTGCCGGTAAAATTCCTTCTCATTGACATAATTTATACTCAAATATCCCCCCAACTTGTCGGCATGGCGCTCTTCGTGCAAGGCTATAATCTCAAGAAAATCCTTGTCGAGTTCGGAATCCCGGATATGATAGACCCACCAGTCGCTCGATATTCCCCCCGGCCTGACAAAACGATATTCAAGGCCGGTACCTAAGCCCCGTTTGCTATAGCCGTCAAGGACAAAGGTGGCGTCCCTGTTTTCCGCTATAGCCCAGAAAAAGGGAAGACTGAGTTCAAAGCCTCTGGTCTTGCTATGGCCGAATCCCGGCATCAGAAAACCTGTCTTCCTCTCCGTGGAGAGTGACGCCGAGAAATAGGGCGAATACAGGACGGGAAGACCCTTTATGCGAAACGATACGTCCCTTGCTCTTATTCTTTCTCCTATGACCGCATTTACGTCTTTTCCTCTTATACACCATGCAGGCAGAGGCGCGTCGCAAGTGGTGAAGGCCGCATCAGGACTGAAGTAGGTGTCTTCTCCTCTTTTTTCTATCCTTTTACTTTTCAGGTGATAATTGTCTTTCTTGTATAAAATCTCCGCGTCATAGAGGACCCCTGTCTCGTATTCCATATTCACTTCGGCCCGGGCAGCCGTAATGAATGAATTCTCATCTTCAAACCGAACATTGCCTTCGGCGATGAGATCGGACGTATCGTCGTAGTAGATCATTTTATCGGACTTTATAACGGCCCCGTCCTTTTCGATCTTCACTGATCCCGTTGCGACGTACTTCTTCTCACCTGCGAAATATTCCAGCTTCTCGGCAGTGATGGCTACAGGCTGGTCCGCTGCCGGAGACCGGCCGGGAAAACAGACAGAAAAAAACAGAAATAAAAGGCAAGCTACAAGAAAAGCCCTCTCGCTGCTTCCTGTGGCACAAAACGCATCAGGCTTACGTATCATGCCCTTATTCCCTGAGTCTCGAGAGCACGCCTTTCCCATGCAGATGCTCTTTTATTTCACCTATGGTATAGAAGGACCCCGTGACAACGATGAGGTCGCCCGGAAGACAACGTTCCCGGGCCATGTCCAGAGCCGCACGCAGGTCCGGAGCGGTATCAGACGAAAAGCCGAGCACCCGGGCGCGTGACGCAAGAAGATCGGGCGCCGCAGAACGCCCATAGGCCGGCGCGGAAAAAATAACCCCGGTAGACAGGGGAAGCAGCGGGCCCAGTATCCCGTCGATATCCTTATCTCCCATGATCCCCATGACGAGAATGATCCTGCGGTATTCAGTGGAAAGGAGCTTCTTAAGGTGAAGGGAGAGGTTGACCGCTGCCGCGGGATTATGGGCGCCGTCTATGAGTACGGGAGGGTCCTGACTAAGCATCTCGAGCCTTCCCGGCCACTTTACATCGCCCAGGCCTCGCCTGATGTCGAATTCCCGGCCGGGGTATCTCTGTCCTATGATCTCGACGGTCTTCAGAGCCATCGCCGCATTGATCACCTGATGCCGGCCCGCCAAAGGCAGTTTGAGTTCCGGATAACCGCCGCTGCCGGAATAGCGAAAAAGAATTCCTTCTTTATTCTCAGAAAGCAGATCCGCGGAGAAGTCCCGGCCGTACCGCAGGAGTTCCGCATTCTTTTCGAGACACCTCTCTTCCAGGATGCTTACTGCCTCTGCTTTTCCCTCCGCAGTGATAACGGGCACACGCTCTTTAATGATGCCCGCCTTTTCCCCGGCGATCTCCCCCAGCGTGTTTCCCAGAAACTCGCGGTGGTCCAGATCGATGGTAGTGATCACAGTTATGTCTGGACTGATAACATTAGTTGCATCGAGGCGTCCACCCAGGCCCACCTCGACGACCGCCCACTCGACTTTTTTCAGCCGGAACCAGAGAAATGCCATTGTAGTGACGACCTCGAAAAAAGTCGGAGAAAATTCAGGTATCACAGCCGCCATGCCCCTGACTTCTTCCGCAAGGTCCGCGACATCCGCTTCTGAGATCTCTTCTCCGTTGACCCGCATCCTCTCGGTAAAATTAACGAGATGGGGAGAGGTGAAAAGCCCTGTCTTATACCCGCCCGTCCTTATCATCGATTCGATCATCGCGGCGGTAGACCCCTTGCCGTTCGTGCCGCCGACATGAACAGAACGAAATGACCGGCAAGGATGACCGGAAACTTTCATGAGCTTCGAGATGTTATCCAGTCCGAACTTCATCCCGAACTTCTGAAGACCGTACAGATATTCGATCGTGTCTCCGAATCTCATGCAAGCAGTTCGATGATCTTTGCGAGGGTCTTCTTCATCTCTTTTCTGTCTACGATCCCGTCGATCAGCCCGTGTTCGAGGAGAAATTCAGCCCGCTGGAAATCCTCAGGGAGTTGCTGTTTTATCGTCTGTTCTATGACCCTCGGACCCGCAAAACCTATCAGGCTCCTCGGTTCGGCCAGTATGACATCTCCCAGCATCGCGAAGCTCGCGGTAACTCCCCCGAATGTGGGGTCCGCCAGCACCGAAATATAAGGGACCCCGCTATCGTGGAGTCTGGCTACCGCTGCTGAAACCCTCGCCATCTGCATCAGTGAGAAGATCCCCTCCTGCATCCTGGCGCCTCCGGAAGAAGCGACTGTGATCAGAGGCCGCTTCAGGTCCAGGGCGGCCTCCGCAGCCCGTAAGACCTTTTCGCCCACCACCGAGCCCATGCTCCCTCCCATAAAGGAAAAATCCATGATAAGCAGGATTACGGGATGACCCCCGATCATGGCCTCCCCGGATAGTGCGGCCTCCTCGAGACCGCTTCTTTCCCGGTTTTCGTCGACCCTTTCGCGGTAGGAAATCTTATCTCTGAACCCCAGAGGATCGACAGCCGACAAACCTTTGTCGATCTCCAGAAAACTTCCTTCATCGACAAGGAGCTTGATCCGCTCGCGGGCGCTTATTCTGAAATGATAATTGCACTTGGGGCAGATCTTTAAATTTCTGTCGATCTCTTTCCTGTAGATTATCTCTTTGCAGCTTTCGCACTTCACCCAGAGACCCTCAGGGATCTTGACCTTCTTATCGGCTTTCGGCTCTTTGCCTTTTTTAAACCATGCCATGGTGATCCACGTGTGCCTCCACCTTTTCAGGCAGGGACATAAATGCCTGAACCGAGGGATCTGTCTCAGATCTCATATTCTTTTCCTTCCTGCAGCAACTCTGCCTGCAGGTCCGCTCCCCGGGCCAGTTCCCTGCGTATCTGCGCGACATACTGGGGCTTGGGGTGAGTGACAAAGACTTTCTCCGGATAATTGCGGATCTTCCGGAGTTCAGCCATGAGAAGACGTGGAGTGAGATGTCCCGTCTTCCGGGCAAGTTCTTCCATCCTGTTGGGAAAAGAGACTTCCGCGATAACCGTATTCAGTTTTCCGGATGTTTTCCATATGCTGTCGGTCGGTCCCGTATCTCCGGTATAAAGGAGCACCCTTTTGCGGTCGTCCCTGACAATGTAGCCCACTGCCGGTATGGTATGGCTTACCTTATGCGCAGTCACTGTATACCTGCCGATCCGGATAGGCCTTGCCGGGGAAATCCGCTCCATTTTTATCACAGGGTCTCTTGAAACCTTAATTTTCGTAAAATCGGGCCAGATCCTGTCGTTTAATAGGTTCTCTCTAATGGCCGACAGGGTATCCTTCAGCCCGTAGAGAGTAATACTGTGCCTTCTTTTCCTGACCAGGATATTATCAGCGAGAAAAGGTATCCCCCTGATATGGTCCAGATGTGCGTGAGTGACGAGGATATGCCTGACGTTCCACTGTTCGGTCTCGGCAAGTGCGAGTCCTATGGTGCCTCCGTCAAGTAAAACTTTCCCGTCGATCAGGAAAGCGGGAAGATTGCACCCGGGGAATTCGGCGCCGGAAGAGCCCAGCACTTTAAGGATCACCGTATCGCCTTTCTGAGAGCACGCAAATATTCTTTCAGTCCCTCTTCGGAATTCTCTATACGCTTCACGATTGCGCTCCCCACGATCACACCGTCTGCGAATCCGGATACCATCGAGGCCTCCTCGGGCGTGGAAATTCCGAAACCTACGGCGACAGGTTTGCCGCTGTCATTTTTTATTCGCGCAACCTGGGCTTCTATCGCCGTATCCATTGAAAGCTTCGACCCGGTAATCCCGGTAATCGAAACATAATAGATGAAACCCCGAGAAGCCCGGGAGACTTTCTTTATCCTCTCTTCAGTCGATGTAGGAGCCAGGAGGAAGATGGTATCGAGCCTCTTTTTTCCCGACCATCGGATAAGATCACCAGCCTCATCGGGCGGGAGATCGGGAATTATCATACCGTCGACACCCGCTTCCGAGGCGTCCGTGACAAACTTCTCTTCGCCGTATCTGAAGACCGGATTGTAATATGTCATGAGGACAATCGGGATCCGGGTGTCCTTCCGGAGCCTTCCGACAAGTTCCAGTACCGAATGCAGCGTTGTCCCTTCTTTCATCGCCCGCTGAGCTGCTTTCTGGATGGTGGGACCGTCCGCAAGGGGGTCGGAAAAGGGGACTCCCAGTTCAATAATGTCCGCTCCGCAGTCTTCGAGTGTCTTTACGAACTCTCCCGTTTTATTTATCGTGGGATCACCCGCCATGATATACGGTATGAATGCCTTTCGGCCTTGCTTGAGCAGCCCTTTGAAGGTCCCGGCTATACGCGACATTATAGTTGTATCCCCTTTATCCGGGCTACATGCTGTACATCCTTGTCGCCGCGTCCGGAGAGGTTCACGATTACGGTTTCCCGCGCGGAAAGTCTGGGTGCGAGTTTGATCGCCTCGGCAAGCGCATGTGCGGATTCCAGAGCAGGGATGATCC
>JBECKU010000316.1:0-5674 GCA_040235385.1 Candidatus Sulfobium sp.
TCTATGCGCATAACAGGAAGGTTTTGGTAAAGACCGGGCAGAAGGTCAAGCGCGGTGATACGATCGGCTACGTAGGTTCCACAGGCAATTCCACGGGACCTCATGTGCATTATGAGATCTGGCGTGACGGAAAACATGTAAACCCTTATAAATTTCTTCAGGGGAGGTCGTAATGTTTCACAAGAATACTGAAAAACTCGAATCTGTAATCGGAGGCAATTCACTGTTCAAAGGCGAGATAGAAACGCAAGGCACTCTAAGAATAGATGGGGTGGTTGAGGGCAATGTGACCGCCGACTGGGTAGTGGTGGGAGAAACAGCCAGGATGAAAGGCGATATCTCGGCACGCGGTATTGTGGTAGGGGGAAGGGTGGACGGCAATTTGAGGGCGAAGGATATAGTAGAGATCAAGAACAAGGGTCAGGTAAGCGGAGAAATATTCACGGCAAAACTCAACATCGCCGAAGGTGCGATTTTCGACGGTAAGTCCACAATGCAGAAAGAGGAATCGAATGTTGTTGAATTGATCGCCAAAGAGCAAACAAAATAAACGTTATTTTTGCAGATCTTTTAATTTTTACCAGGGATAGAAGTAGGGTCCCCGCCAGAAGGGATCGTACCAGTATGGATAGGGATAGTAGTAATAAAAAGGATCGTAGTAATAATAAGGAGGGCCGTAGCTTTCTTCCTTCCATAGATGTATCTCCTCAGCATTTATAAGGGGATATCTGTATTCTGTTTCTCCTAGCTTTTGTGTCCTGCTTCCGACCAGCTTGCCGGCAACGGTAATGGTTCGCCCGTTCTTGTAAATCAAAGGATCGAGATGACGCGAAGACAATAAGATGAACCGTCCCTGAGAAACGTCTCTGTCCTCGATTCTCCCGTAACTGTCGATGGGGTTCTGCAGAACCTCTATCTCAGTCCCTTCCTTTGTATTTTTAGTTTCCACAATGGTCCCGCCGAGGATGAAGATTTCATTCAAATACGCATCGGGGTTCTTCTGGATCTGGCTGAAGCTGATTTCCCTCATTGCCTGTTCCCTGTACCGCTCGGAAATAGCATATGAACACGATCCGACAAGAAGAACGATCACACAATAAAAGAAAAGACGTTTCATAATTACAATGTATAAATAATTATGATCCATTGCAACAATAAATAGTAAATCCCGTTACTTTTCTTACAGGTGATGCAAAAAAAGCTTATTTTTTTTATTAATACATGTATAAATCGTCCAGTTATTATTGAATTTTTTGCCGATGTGAGTTAGTCTATTAACCCTGAAAATATTATCTGTGGGAGGAATCCAATTCATGGCGAAAAGATCGATAAAAAAATATGTGTATTTCTTCGGGAACAAGAAGGCAGACGGAAAAGCGGAAATGAAGAATCTTCTCGGGGGCAAGGGAGCGAATATCGCTGAAATGACAAACCTTGGCATCCCTGTACCGCCTGGTTTTACGATTACCACCGAGGTTTGCACCTTGTACTATAAAAACAACCGGAAATACCCTCCAGAGCTCGAAAAGCAGGTCGAAACGGCCCTCGCCAGAGTAGAAAAGATCATGAACAAGAAATTCAGCGGGCAAGAAAATCCCCTTCTTGTCTCAGTCCGGTCCGGCGCAAGGAGCTCGATGCCGGGAATGATGGAGACCGTCCTGAATGTAGGTCTCACTACCAGGACGATCCCGGGGCTTGTAAAGAAGACAAACAACGAACGTTTCGTCTATGATGCATATCGCCGCCTGCTTATGATGTATTCCGACGTGGTCATGGAAAAGGCTGCGGGTATAGAGCCGGCCGAAGGAGAAGCGATACGGCACAAGCTCGAGCATGCCATGGACAAGCTCAAGCAGGAAAAGGGCTATGGGAACGACACGGACTTGACGGTTGACGATCTGAAAATACTTTGCGACGAGTTTAAAGTAATTATTAAACATACATTGAAAAAAGAGTTTCCCGACGACCCCAAACAACAGTTATGGGGCGGCATTGGAGCGGTTTTTCAGTCATGGATGGGCAAGCGTGCGGTTTCCTACAGGAAAATAGAGAAAATTCCTGAGGAATGGGGCACAGCGGTGAATGTCCAGTCTATGGTCTTCGGGAACACCGGCGACAATTCCGCGACAGGCGTGGCTTTTACCCGCAATCCGGCGACCGGTGAAAACATGTTCTATGGGGAATGGCTGCCAAATGCCCAGGGAGAGGACGTTGTCGCGGGTATCAGAACCCCGAATCCCGTCAACGAGGCCGGCAAGACGGAAGACACCGGACACCTGCATTCCCTTGAAGAGGCCATGCCCAAGGTGTACAAGGAGCTTTTTTCTATTCAACGGAAGCTGGAAAAACACTACAAGGATATGCAGGATATCGAGTTTACCATAGAGGACGGAAGGCTCTGGATGCTGCAGACGAGGGTCGGCAAGCGCAACGGTCAGGCCGCTATCCGCATGGCCGTCGAAATGGCCAGATCCAAACTCATCGCCAAAGAGACTGCCCTCATCCGCGTAAAACCTGAGCAAATAGATGAACTCCTGCATCCCAGCGTTTCTCCCGATGCCGAGAAAAGGGCGGTCGAACTCGCAAAGGGTCTGCCCGCAGGGCCGGGAGGCGCCGTAGGAAAGGTCGTCTTTACAGCCGATGATGCTGAAGCGTGGGCCAGGAAGGGCGAGCAGGTGATCCTGGTGAGGAATGAGACTTCTCCGGAGGATGTGCACGGAATGCATGCGGCCGAAGCCATTCTAACCGCAAAGGGAGGAATGACCAGCCACGCAGCCCTGGTCGCACGAGGTTGGGGTAAGTGCTGCATTGTCGGATGCTCCGCTCTTGATATCGATCTTAAAAGGAAAACGGTCCATGTGAACGGGAACGTTCTGAAGGAGGGTGACTGGATCACTCTGAACGGAACGAAAGGGAGGGTTTACGAAGGAAGGCTCGATTTGCTTCCCGCTGAGCCGGAACATAACAAATGGTATAAGGAATTGATGAAATGGGCGGATCAATTCAGGACGTTGAAGGTGAGGACGAACGCCGATACGCCTCACGATGCCGCCGTTGCATGGAACTTCGGTGCACAGGGGATCGGCCTCTGCAGGACCGAGCATATGTTTTTCGAAGGTGAAAGAATTATGTCCGTGCGGGAAATGATTCTCTCCGATACGCTCGAGGGCCGGAAGAAGGCACTCGCGAAATTGCTCCCTTTTCAGAAGAGCGATTTTATCGGCATATTCAAAGCTATGAACCGTCTGCCGGTAACCATCAGGCTTCTCGACCCACCTCTTCACGAATTCCTTCCACATACCGACCAGGAACTGATGGAACTCGCCGATGAGATGGGTGTGGATTTCGAGAAGCTGAACTCAAAGAATAAATCCCTTCATGAATTCAACCCCATGCTCGGACATCGCGGCTGCAGGCTGGGTGTTACCTATCCCGAAATATATGAAATGCAGGTGAGGGCTATCATGGAAGCCGCCTGTGAGCTTACGAAAGAAAAGATCAAGGTGATCCCTGAAATAATGATTCCCCTTGTCGGTCACGTCAAGGAACTGGAAACGATGAGAAAACTTACTGTAGACACCGCCGAAAAAGTGCAAAAGGAATATAAAGTCAAAGTCCCTTATACCGTGGGCACCATGATCGAATTGCCCCGTGCGTGTATGACGTCCGACGAAATTGCGGTCCATGCGGACTTTTACTCCTTCGGCACGAACGATCTGACACAGACCGTCTATGGCCTTTCGAGGGACGATGCAGGAAGATTTCTTCCGTTTTACGTGGAAAGCGGAATCCTCAAGGAAGATCCTTTCATTTCCATAGATACGGAAGGCGTCGGCTCCTTCATGCGAATCGCTGTGGAAAAAGGCCGGAAGGTAAAGAAAGACCTCAAGATGGGTATATGCGGGGAACACGGAGGTGAGCCGAAGTCCGTAGAGTTTTGCCATGCTATCGGACTTGATTATGTCAGTTGTTCTCCCTTCAGGGTGCCCATTGCAAGATTTGCCGCCGCCCAGGCGGCTATCAGGGGGAAATCAAAGAAGAGATAGACAAAATATAAATATTGGACTGATGAAAAGATACCTTCAAAAGGAGCGGTTTGCCGCTCCTTTTTCTTTATGGGAGAAGACCTTATAATTATAATTTAAAGTTGACAATTAAGATTAAAATGCTGTTAATTATAGATATTATTTTTTTCGGGAGGCGATGATGGGGATAATGGAAGCCAAGAAATACATCGAAAAACTGCGCAAAAAGCAGGATAATCCTTATCTGTGGCCCGATTTTCTAACGGGGCTGCCGGACAAGGCGGCCATTATAAAAAAAATGGAAGAAACTTTTCCCAGGCTCGGCAGATATTCGATCGCTTACGTCCGGATTGCGAATATTCAGCCTTATTTGATCAAGTACGGACCGGACAATCATGCCGATATCATCCAGTGGGCGGCTGCGATCCTTAAGACGACATGTGATAAGTGCAAAAACTGCTTTGTAGGAACTTTGAGCACCCATGACTTTATTATGATCTGTGAAACAAAGGATTTGGTCAGGCATATGAAGGAGGCGGGAAGAGTTTTTAAGAAGAAAGTCGAGTCCTACTACACAAAAGAAGATCTTAAAAATAAGACGATCCTGTCCTTTAAACGTGATGGGGAAAGGGTTGACATCGGCTTGATAAGACTTGTCTCTGTTATCGCCGACAGAAAGCTGCAGACACAAAGAACAAACCTTCTCGAGAGCATGGGCAGAGTATGCGAGGCCATGGAAAGGACAACCGAGGATATTATAGCCATGTCGGACGATATGATATGCCGATGATGATTGAGATCTTCTTTTTTTCATTCCCGCATGTGTCGGTCCCGGTCTTCCTCTCGTGCATCCGGCCTGGTTGCATCCTGCTCCTCCGTCTTATAAGCGTCTGATCTTTCATCTGAATGCAGAAAAGCAGGAAATCATCGCCTCTCATCGGGATTACGTGCGGAGCGGGTCCGAATCTGCCCAACTATCCTGAATTATATGTCAAAGCAGTCGGAAAAGCAGGCGGGGTTTCTTTTTTTCTGCCGTCGGACGGTCCCCTGCCGGACGTCGCCCGGGAAATCGACGGCTGCATTATACCGGGGGGAAGGGACATAGATCCTCGTCTCTACGGAGAGTCTCCTTCGTCTGGCTGGGAGCCGGAAGATCCCGGCAGGGTAGATTTTGAGTTTTTACTCCTTCGTGAGATAATGAAAAAGAAAAAACCTCTGCTTGGGATCTGTTATGGCATGCAGCTCATGAACGTCTTCTATGGGGGAACGCTTTATCAGGACGTGATGACCTTCCGGAAGGGAACGACGGACCATCGTAAAGGGGAACATATTGTGAATATGGAGGACAATCCCTATTTCAGATACGGTCGTTATATGGTCAATAGCAACCACCATCAGGCCGTGAAAGAACCTGGAACGGGAATAAGGCCTTTTGCCTTCTCGCGCGATGGTCTTACGGAGGCTTTTTATCATGATCGTCATCCATTCGCCCTGGGTGTCCAGTGGCATCCCGAAAGGATGGATAGTCCTTTGACCGATCGATTATTTAATGGATTCATCAAGGCTTGCCATGCCCTCAAATAGATTTTTTTCAATGACTTTTCTTTTCGTACTGGCTGTGCTCGGTTATCTTACCTACAGGATAATGC
>JBECKU010000010.1:0-23394 GCA_040235385.1 Candidatus Sulfobium sp.
CTCAAGACAGGAGACAGAAATGACAAAACCAAAATACGGACTGCACGCCTCGGTACTGCTCTTTGCTGTATTCCTGTTCCTGGTGCAGGCTTGTTCGGACGTAAAGTCTGAACAAACCGTTAAAAGATCGGTCGCTCCGGTCACGGCGGAGCCCGCCGTCCAAAAACCCGTCCCGGTCGTTATCCGCACCATCGGCACCGTAGAGCCTTTTTCCACCGTATCCGTCAAAGCCCAGGTCGGGGGGGAACTGAAGGAAGTGCACTTCAGGGAAGGTCAGGACGTGAATAAGGGAGACCTCCTCTTTACTATAGACCCGCGACCATACGAGGCCGCCATCAGGCAATATGAATCCAATCTGGCTAAAGATGTTGCCGAGATGAAAAATGCAAAGGAAGTAGAACGACGTTACTCCGAACTGGTCGAAAAGGGGTATGTGGCAAAGCAGGAATATGACCGGCTCCGCACCCAGGCCGAAGCCCTCGAGGCAGTTGTCAAAGCGGACGAGGCGGTCCTCGAAAACGCCAGGCTGCAGTTAAGCTATTGTTTTATCCATGCACCGGTTGAAGGGCGGACCGGCTCTCTGCTAGTGAATGAGGGCAATGTGATAAAGGCGAACGCGGACAGCGCCATGGTAATAATAAACCGGATCAGGCCCATATACGTGAGCTTCTCAATACCGGAACAACACCTCTCCGAACTCGGAAAATTCATGTCTGCCGGAGGCCTTAAGGTAGAGGCCTCGGTCCCGGGCGAAAAGAGCCGGCCGGAACGGGGCGTCCTCACATTCCTGAATAATACTGTCGACACTTCAACAGGGACCATAAGGCTCAAGGGGACTTTTCAAAATGATGACAGGAGGCTCTGGCCGGGTCAGTTCGTCGATGTCATTCTGAATCTCGCCAGCCTGCCTGACGCGGTTCTTGTCCCTTCCCAGGCGGTCCAGACGGGACAGGAAGGGAAATACGTCTTTGTCGTAAAGGAAGACCGGACAGTGGAGACCCGGCCTGTGGAAACCGGACTTATACTGGAAAAAGAGATTGTCATCGAAAAAGGTCTGTCGGCAGGTGAGGTTGTTGTAACGGACGGGCAACTACGGCTGTCTCCAGGGGCAAAGGTGGAGATACTCGAGAGCATATCGCCGGAGGCGGCTGCAGGACCACCGATGCCCGGTGAGGAACAGGGAAAGGCCGGGCAGTGAATATCGCCGAAGTCTTTATCCGCCGGCCGGTCATGACAACGCTTGTCATGCTGGCATTCCTTATATTCGGGATCGTCGGATACCGTTCCCTTCCGGTGAGCGACCTGCCGAACGTCGATTACCCGACAATCCAGGTGACCGCCTCCCTTCCCGGCGCCAATCCCGACACAATGGCCTCTGCCGTCGCCACACCCCTGGAAAGGGAATTCTCGACGATCGCGGGCATCGACTCCATGACCTCGACCAACGGAAATGGGGTCACACAGATCACCCTGCAGTTTACCCTCAGCCGGAGTATCGATGCCGCAGCGCAGGATGTGCAGTCGGCGATCGCAAAGGCGGCACGTCAGCTTCCCCGGGATATGCCGACCCCCCCTTCATACCGAAAGGTCAACCCTGCGGACCAGCCCGTCATCTACCTTGCGCTGAGTTCTCCGACCCTGCCACTCTCGACTGTCAACGAATATGCCGACACGTTCATCGGACAGCGCATCTCCATGATCAGCGGTGTCGCCCAGGTCCTCATATATGGCTCCCAGAAATATGCGGTGCGGGTCCAGGCGGACCCCGGACTCCTTGCGAGCAGGAAGATCGGCATCGATGAGGTGGCGTCTGCAGTGGCGAACGGGAATGTCAACCTGCCCACCGGTACACTTTACGGCGACAAACAGGCTTTCGCCATTCAGGCGACCGGTCAGCTCTATGACGCTGATGCATACAAACCCCTTATAGTGAGCTATCGCGACGGGTCTCCCGTACGCCTCGGGGAGCTCGGGAGGGTAATAGACAGCGTCGAGAACGACAAACTCGCAGGATGGTATAACAACAGCCGTGCCATAGTGCTCGCGGTCCAGAGGCAGCCCGGCACCAATACCATAGAGGTAGTCGATAATATCAGAAAACTGCTCCCGGTATTCCGTTCACAGATGCCCGCCTCCGTGGACCTTAATATCCTCTTCGACCGTTCGGTCTCGATACGCGATTCCGTCAAGGACGTAAAGTTCACGCTTCTCCTGACCGTCGGTCTCGTGGTCATGGTCATCTTCCTATTTCTCAGGAACCTTTCGGCCACGATCATACCGAGCCTCGCGCTTCCTCTATCGATCATCGGCACCTTCGCGGCCATGTATATGATGGGCTTTACGGTGAACAATATATCGCTCATGGCGCTGATCCTCGCGGTAGGCTTCGTTGTAGACGACGCTATTGTCATGCTCGAAAACATAGTCCGCCACATCGAAAACGGAGAAGGGGTCCTCGAGGCATCGTTGAAAGGTTCCCGGGAGATCGGATTCACCATCCTTTCCATGACCCTCTCCCTCGTGGCCGTATTCATCCCGGTGCTTTTCATGGGGGGGATTCTCGGTCGTCTGCTGCATGAATTCGCCGTGACAATCAGTGTCGCCATACTGATTTCCGGCGTTGTATCCCTCTCGCTGACGCCGATGCTCTGCAGCCGTTTTCTCCGGCCGGTTGTGTCTCAGGAACATGGTCGCCTTTATAACTTTTTCGAGCATTTCTTCGACGGCATGCTGAGGCTTTACGACAAGACCCTTCAGGTTGTCCTCAGGCACCGCCCCGCTACGATGGCGGCGACCCTGGTCCTCACCCTTGCAACGGTCTACCTTTTTACCGTGATCCCCTGGGGGTTTCTCCCCAGCGAAGATATCGGGGGCATCTTCGGATTTACCGAGGCTGCGCAGGGGATATCCTTCGAGGACATGGTCCGCCACCAGCAGGCCCTTGCAGGAATCGTGAGCGATGACCCCAACGTTGCATCATTCATGTCATTTGTTGGTTCCGGAGGTTCGCGTGTTGCGGGCAACTCGGGCTTTATGTTCATCCGTCTGAAGCCTCGGGAAGAGCGTAAAGATATAGACACTGTCATCCAGGAACTTCGGCCGAAGGTCTCTACTGTGCCTGGCATCATGATGTATCTCCAGAACCCCCCTCCTATCCGGATCGGGGGACAACTGACGAAGGCGCAATACCAGTTCACCCTCCAGAGTCCCGACACTGATGAACTCTACCGGGCGGTCCCGAAGATGGAGAGCCGGATGCGGGAAATTCCGGAACTGCAGGACGTAACGACCGATCTTCAGATCAAAAACCCCCAGGTGGAAGTCCGGATCGACAGGGACAAGGCCTCCAGACTCGGGCTAAGCGCGGACCAGATTGAAAACGCCCTTTATTATGCCTATGGCTCGCGCCAGGTCTCCACCATCTACGCTCCCAACAATCAGTATAGCGTTATACTCGAACTGGAGCCCCGGTATCAGACAGGGCCGTCCGCACTTGACATGTTGTATGTACGGTCTTCCAGCGGAAATCTGGTGCCGTTGGATGCCGTTTCCGGGCTCTCAAGAACGCTCGGTCCGCTGACGGTAAACCACATGGGTCAATTGCCGGCGGTCACTATTTCATTCAACCTCAAGCCCGGTGTGTCTCTCGGGACAGCGGTGCCCGAGATAGAAAAGCTCGCCCGTGAAACGCTTCCTCAGACAGTGAGCTACGGTTTCCAGGGGGCGGCGCAGGCTTATCAGTCGTCGACAAAGGGACTGACAATACTCCTGGTCCTTGCCATTTTTGTCATTTATATCGTTTTGGGTATTCTCTATGAAAGTTTCATCCATCCCCTTACGATACTGTCCGGTCTTCCCGCAGCGGGGTTCGGGGCACTTATGACTCTCCTGATTTTTCATAAGGACCTGAACATATTCGCCTTTGTCGGCGTTATCATGCTCGTTGGTATCGTCAAGAAAAATGCCATCATGATGATCGATTTCGCTCTCGAAGCCGAGAGGAATGAGGGCAAATCACCTATCGAAGCGATCTACCAGGGATGCCTTGTCCGTTTCAGGCCCATCATGATGACGACCATGGCGGCCTTCATGGGCGTCATGCCCATCGCTCTCGGGTTCGGCGCCGGGGCGGAATCCCGTCGCCCTCTCGGTCTCGCGGTGGTCGGCGGCTTGCTGGTTTCTCAGCTTCTCACACTTTACATTACGCCGGTCGTCTATTATTATATGGACCGCTTACAGAGCATGGCAGGAAAAAAATTCAGGATATTCAGACGGAAAAGCGCAGCGGCCCAGGTCGGATAACGTTACAATATGTGGTAGAATCCTTGAAGGGTATATCTCAGGAGGTCAGGGAATGAAGAAAAGAGTCGTCTCGTATATGCTTCTACTGCTGCTTTTGACCCCCTTTGCGGCACGGGCTGAGGACATTATCAGGGAAGGAGAGTTACTCACCTTGGAAAGGTGTATCGAGATAGGACTCCGACAACACCCCACTGTTGCCGCGGCCAGGAGCGAGGTCGACGCAAGCCGGACCAGGGTCGGTCAGGCTCGGTCCGAGTATTATCCCCAGATCGACGGGACGGCAGACGCATCAAGGACTTCAATCGGAACCCGACAGTCACTGGGGTTTGAAACAGGTTCAGCGATATTCAATTCTTATTCGTCAAGCCTTACCCTTACACAGAAAATATTCGACTTCGGCAAGAGGAGTTCGCAGGTTGATATTCAAAAGCTGAACGTCAGTTCATCGGAGTCAGACCTCGAAAATACTTCCGAGCAGATAGCTCTGGACATAAAGCAGGCATATTATGGCGTGCTGCAGGCGCAGAGAAACAGAGTGGTGGCGCTGGAAACAGTCAGACAGTTCGAGCAACATCTCGAACAGGCAAGAGGTTTTTATGATGTGGGGACAGCCCCGAAGTATGATGTGATTAAAGCGGAAGTCGATTTGAGCAACGCAAAGTTGAACCTGATCTCGGCTGAAAACGCCCTGAAAGTCGCGAAAGTCATCCTGAACAACTCACTGGGTGTGCCCGATGCTCCTGAATATGAAATCGAGGACAATCTCTCTTTTGTCAAGTATGAGATGACTTTTGATGACGCGTTGACCCAGGCGTATGCGAACAGACCTGATCTTCAATCACTTGTTTTCCAACGGAAGGCCGCCGAATCGACGATATCGCTCGTCATGAAAGACTTTTATCCAGTATTGACCGGCAACGCGGGATATAACTATGCGGGGAATGAGTTCCCTCTTGAGAGGGGATGGACCATAGGGGCCACAGTCACTTTTCCGATATTCAGCGGTTTCCTGACCACATACCAGGTCAAGGAAGCTGAGGCTAACCTGAGGACACTGCTGGCCAATGAGGAATCGTTGAAACAGAATATACTGCTCGAAGTCCAGCAGGGATACCTGAATCTCACCGAGGCCGAGGAAAGAATTGCCACCGCCGAACTCGCCGTGAAACAGGCCGAGGAAAATTTTGAGATCGCAACCGGAAGATATCGCGCTGGTGTGGGCAATCCCATCGAAGTCACCGACGCTGAAGTACTGCTTACAGACGCAAAGACGTCTCACATCCAGGCTCTTTACGACTATAAGATCGCCCGTGCAAACCTCGAAAAGGCGATGGGGATCAGGTTCAGATAATGAAAAAAGTTTAATAGAACCCTTCACAATTTCTTCAACATTTTGAGTTATTATGTATTTAGGGTTACCCAATAACCCTTTGTTCAAACCCCTCCTAAAAGGTAGCCAGTCCCCCCTGGCTACCTACTTTTCTTTTTGGTCATGACCGCCGGATAAAAATGAAGGAGAGTCGATGGACCTGAAAACGGCAGACCATTTACCGCAGAGGCGCCAAGAAGATCTAAAAATGCGGACCTTTTGACTTTTGCATCCTGAATTCCGACTTAAACAGACTTTCTCCGTGTCTCAGTTGTTAACCGCTTTTTCCGGAACAAAGCACTTCCGAACCTTGACAACGGACGGGAATAAATTTTAATGTAAGTCATTACTAACATTTTACTCTTTCTGTTTCATGATCGCATAACGGAAAAGGCGGGCTTGCATGAAAAAAATAATAGCCGGTATAACAATCGCGGCAGTCTGCGTTGTCGCTGCCTTTCTTTTGCTGGGAAGGAATGGACAGGGGCCTGAGTTCCGGATGGAAAAGATCGAAAGGGGTGATATAGTCACCACTGTTACCGCTACGGGCACCGTAAACGCGGTTACGACAGTCCTCGTCGGAACACAGGTCTCAGGCACGATAAAGCATATATATGTGGATTTCAATTCCCCCGTGGAGAAGGGACAGTTGATCGCACGGATAGACCCCGCCCTCTTCCAGGCACAGGTCGACCAGGCAAGGGCCAACCTCCTTTCGGCCCGGGCGAACGTGGAGAAAGCAGAAGCGACGCTTGTCGACGCGGAAAGGACGCGGGACAGAAACAGGGAACTTTTCAAAAAAAACCTGATCGCGCGAAGCGATCTTGACACGGCTGACACAAACTACCTGACCGCAACAGCGCAGGTGAGTGTGGCAAAAGCGCAGGAGGCCCAGGCGGAGGCGGCCCTCAAAAATGCAGAGACAAACCTGGGGTATACGAGAATTATTTCTCCGGTCAACGGTATCGTCGTCTCACGGAACGTGGATGTCGGCCAGACAGTTGCGGCGAGCTTCCAGACTCCCACCCTGTTCACCATCGCCCAGGACCTGACCAAGATGCAGGTGGACAGCAGCGTCGCAGAGGCCGATATCGGCAAGATTCAGATTGACCAGCCGGTTGAATTCACCGTGGACGCTTACCCTGAAAGCCCTTTCAACGGTCGGGTCTCTGAAATCAGGAACGCACCCATAACCGTGCAGAACGTCGTGACTTATGACGTAGTGGTCAAGGTCGACAACCCCGAACTTAAGCTCAAACCGGGAATGACAGCCAATGTCTCCATCATCGTATCGAGTAAGAAAGATATCTTGAAGATACCGAATTCAGCCCTCCGGTTCAGGCCCGCCGAAAAGCGGGATATGCCTGAAAAAAGGCAGAAAGGCAGCGGGGTCTGGGTCCTCGAGAACGGGAAACCCAGTCGCATTGAGGTGACCACCGGTATCAGCGACGGCACTTATACGGAATTGCTTTCGGGCGATATCGGAGAAGGACGGGAGGTCATCGTCCAGTCCCTTGTAAGATCCCAAGACCGGTCCCGGACGTCTTCACCCCGCATGCATCTCTGATATGGCCCTCATTGAAACACGGGATATCACAAAGACCTACCGGTTGGGCGAGATAGCCCTGGACGCCCTGAAGAACGTCTCGCTCGGCATTGAAAAAGGAGAGTTCATCGCGATCATGGGACCATCAGGATCGGGCAAATCCACATTCATGAATATTCTCGGGTGTCTGGATAAACCGTCCTCGGGGAAATATATGCTTGAGGGCATCGACGTGGCCCGTCTGAACAGGGATGAACTGGCGTCGATCAGGAATAGACAGATAGGGTTTGTCTTTCAGGGGTTTAACCTCCTGCCAAGGACTTCCGCCGCAGAGAACGTCGAACTTCCGCTGCTCTACGACGGTCTTCCGGCAAGGGAGAGAATGGACCGCTCGTTGGCGGCGCTCGCCACCGTGGGACTTGAAGGAAGGGGCAGCCACCACCCGAACCAGCTCTCGGGGGGCCAGCAGCAAAGGGTGGCCATAGCGAGGGCGCTGGTGAACAATGCCCCCATCATTCTTGCCGATGAGCCGACGGGGAACCTCGATACAAAAACCAGCTTCGAGATCATGGACCTCTTCGTAAGGCTGAACGCGGAGTCTCATATAACGATCATTATAGTGACCCATGAAAAGGACATAGCCGAATTCAGCAGAAGACGCATATTCTTCAGGGACGGCGTGGTAATCAGTGACGAATCATCCGAAAAAAAAGATGATTAATATTCCTTCAACGATACGGATATCATTCAGGGCGCTGCGCGTGAACAAGATGCGCTCGGCCCTCACCGTCCTCGGAATCATAATCGGTGTCGGCGCGGTCATCACGATGCTGGCGGTGGGAACCGGGGCCGCGCAGAGGATCAGCCAGCAGATGGCGAGCATCGGAAGCAACCTCATCATGATAGTGCCGGGAGCTACTACCGCCGGCGGAGTGAGGATGGGTGCGGGAACACAACCTACGCTGTCCATGGCAGATGCCGAGGCGATACAGAAGGAATGTCCGGCCGTTTTATATGTCGCGCCGATCCTCAGCGGGGTCGCCCAGGTGGTTTACGGAAACCAGAACTGGTCTACGGGCATCAACGGGACGACCACGAACATGTTGTACGTAAGGGACTGGCCCCTCACAGAGGGGAGACCTTTTACCGAGGAAGAGATCAGGAGCGCGGCAAAAGTGTGTCTGCTGGGACAGACGGTCATCGATAATCTCTTCGGCGGCATCGACCCTCTCGGGCACATTATAAGGATCAACAACGTGCCCTTTACGGTAATCGGTGTGCTTGAGATGAAGGGGCAGGACCCCAGAGGACATGATCAGGACGATACGATCTATGTGCCCGTAACGACCGCGCAGAAGAAGCTTTTCGGGACGACATTCCCCGGCATGGTGAGATTGATCATGGTAAAGGCAAGAAGCCCCGAAGACCTGGGCCCGGCGGAAGACCAGATCACTGAGCTTCTTAGACAAAGACATCACATCGGCCATAAGCAGGACGACGATTTTACCGTCCGAAACCTTACGCAGATGATGCAGGCAGCCGAACAGTCGACAAAGGTGATGACCCTGCTGCTGGGGGCCATAGCCTCAGTCTCCCTCCTTGTGGGGGGAATAGGCATCATGAACATCATGCTGGTCTCGGTCACCGAGCGGACACGGGAGATCGGCATCCGGATGGCTATCGGGGCAAAGACCTGGGACATCAGGCTGCAGTTCATCATAGAAGCGCTCATCCTCTCCCTTATCGGCGGCCTCGCAGGGGTAGTCATAGGCATATCGGCCTCAAAGATCTTATCGATGCTTGTCGGGTGGAGCACCGTCGTCTCTCCTCTTTCAGTCCTTCTTGCTTTCGGCTTTTCCGGATTGGTCGGAATATTCTTCGGTTTTTACCCGGCATACAAGGCTTCGCTTCTCGACCCTATAGACGCCCTCCGGTACGAGTAAAAAAGAATTTCACCACGGAGACACAGAGGCGCAAAGAAGACTTAAGAATGCAAAATGCGGGGATATGCTAAAATGAATTAACCAGTAATCGGAGAAAATTTACCATGGCGACGAAAGTGGTAAAAAAGAGTACGGGGAAGAGCGGCAAGGAAATCGTCTTTACGAGCGATAACCCGAGCAATGTCAGAAAAGCCATCGCCAGTTACAAGAACGTACTCATATGCGGAGTAAAGGGCGTCGGCAAGATCACGAACACCATCCCGGCGCTGGAACATAACACAAACGTATACTACCTGGGCAACCCGGTCGACTACGAAGGAAAATTAAGGCCGGGGAGCTACGAGAAGTACCTGAACTATATCCTGTCCCTCAAGAACGACCTCAAAATAGTAACGGACATCACGAAGCTTTTCAAGATAAGGAACAACATAATCCTCATCATCGATGAGATCTACGGCAGGCGGGAGAAGCAGCTCGAGCAGATCAGCGCACTCCTCGATATGACCAATATCAAGGTCATCCAGATCGTTGGATGCATGAAATATATGGGGAGTCTCATCGAAAAGATCGATATCATCGTCGAACTCCATCATGACGGGGCTTTCATTATCGACAAGGACCTGGCGCGGGCAATCTGCAGCATTTTAGGCAGGAAGTAATCCAAAATAAATGGGTGCGGACCTGACAATCCGGAATGACAAGCGAAGAAGAATTCACCACGGAGGCACGAGAGGCACAGAGAAAGTTAGCATAAGTCAGTCTCCTCCGGCTACAAAACACAAAAAAGTCAGAATTCTGCATTCTTTATTTTGCTTTCTTTTTTAAGGCTTCTCCGTGTCTCCCGAAGCGGGTCTCTGCGAAGGGTCGCATCGACTGTGCCTCCGCGGTGAGATTCTTCCTCGCAAAAGAATATATCCGAGGAATTTATATATTAGCTTGGAGATCGTAAACTGGGGATGGACCAGGCCATGAATTGGAGCGAGTTCATTCACATCAAAGCCCACCACATTCCGGCGTGAGGCGAGAGCGCGGAGAAAGATCATCGTCTCATCCCAGCCGAACCCGCCCGGCTCGGGAGTCCCGACCGCGGGCATAATGGAGGGGTCCAAAAAGTCGCAGTCGAATGTCACATAGACATTTTCTTTCAGTTTCCCTATAACGGCATCTGCCCACGAAGCTGTATCGGGACCATATTTCCCTCTCTTTAAATCGACGGCATAAAATACGTCCACGTTGTTATTTTTTATGAACTCCGCCTCCTCGGCGCACTGACTGCGGATACCAGCCTCCACGACAGCGGGATGGAAATCATGGATACGGGCCATTGCGGAAGCATGACTGTATCTGCTGCCCTCGTATTCATCGCGAAGGTCCGAATGTGCATCGAGTTGAAGAACAGAGAGTTCCCGGTAATGATCGGCGTGGGCCCTGACGGCGCCGACGGCTATAGTATGTTCGCCGCCGATGCAGATGACCCTTTTGTCCTGACTGATCAGGGACATGACCTGCTCCCGGACAAGGTCGACCGCCTCATCATCCCGTTTGCCGCCGAATTCGACGGGAGGCATCGTGGCGATGCCGCTGCTCAGCCTGTAAATTTCGGCATCCAGCTCTTCATCATATAGCTCCAGATAGGACGAGGCATCCAGAATCGACCGGGGGGCGGATGCGGTGCCCTTGCCGTAACTTGTCGTATACTCGAAGGGGACAGGAAGGATAATGACTTTGGACCGGTCCGGAGAAGACCATTCCTCATCAAGACTGAGAAAGCTGCCGGATGCCCTGGCGCTCATTTGCCGGATTCTTTGTGTTTGGAATACTCCCTGAGAAGTTCCCGGTAAAGATCTCCGAGCCTGTAGTATAACCGGGAAAGCTTCCTGGGAGGATGGTTGGCCAGAGCATATGCGGTAAGCACAGGCAGCGCAATAGTCGAATCCGTATAGCATACGACAGCATCGGGCAGTCTTTCGGGATCTACCTTACCCCAACTGACCGCCTCCCCGGGTGTGGCCCCGGAGAGACCCCCCGAATCAGGGCGGGCATCCGTAACCTGGAGGAAGTAGTCATGACCGGCATCCGGGATCCCCAGCACCTCCTGAATATGGGGCTCCGACTGGAGAAGAAAATTTTTCGGCGACCCGCCGCCAAGTATCACAACCGAGCTTTTCCCCTTTCTTTTCGCGTTCAGAACAATCGCGGCCGTCTCGTTGACGTCCCGGGAGACGTCGATGCGCAGATTGTTCCCATCCAGGACGGACCTGGCGATATTCATTCCTATGGAACTGTCTCCGGGGGAAGAGGTATATATGGGGACGCCCGTTTCGTATGCCGCTGACAAAAGGCTCGACCTGCCGGAACCGAGCAGCCGCTCACGCTCGAGAACATATTTTCCGATTTTATAATGGAATTCCGCCGTCGACATCTCTTCCTGAAACTCCTCCGACAGTATCACTTCCCGGAAAAAGGCATCAGTCTGCAGGAGCACCTTATAGTCAAAGAGAATATCATAGATCCTCACCACACCTTCCTTCCGGAGGTCGCGGTCGTCAAGAAAAGGCGAACCGACATGCATGCTCAGCCCTATCGCAAAATGGGAATCGTGATAGAGATTAGCGCCGGTGCTTACGATCCAGTCTACGAATCCATGCTCAATCAGGGGAATGAGACAGGACATGCCGAGCCCGGCAGGGGTGAGCGCCCCGGTGAGACTCAGCCCGACAGTGACGTCAGGTTCGAGCATCTTTTGAGTAAAAAGCTGGCAGGCTTCCCGCAGGCGTGCGGCATTGTATGCCAGAAATGTCCCGTCGACAAGTTCAGTAATCGTCGTCTCGGGAGTGATCCCTTTCGGCCGGATGGACCTGCCGCGCAGGTAACTGTTCTTCATCTCTTCTTTGGAGGGAGTAATACCGCGGCCGCAACAACGGTGGTCCACATATTCTTCTTCCCTATGCTGGCCTGGGTGATGTTGCGGGTCTTGACAATCTCGTTGCTCAATTTCCATTGGTCGAGCCGCTCGTTGTAACTTTGATTGACATTGAACTCTACCCCCAGGATGGTGGCGAGCATCTGGGCGGCGAGATCTTCCGCATAATCCCCTGTCGCTTTTTCATCTTCCCCGAAGCTGTGGTGCTCGGACAGATACCCTATGCCGTTTCTGTCTCTCGGGACGGCTATTCCCACCGAAGCGGCCATGAGGCGATGGCGCTCGTTGCTGGCGGCCTCGGAAATGACTGTATGCACTATCTGTCCGGGCATTAATTCTTTCAATCCTTTTTCGAGAGATACTATTTTGCAATGAGGAGGGAGGATGCTCGAAACACGGACGATATTGTAAGGAGCAAGCTTCGCGTCACGCAGTGCAAGTTCAAAACTGACGAGTTTCTCACGGTGCTGCCCCACGCCTTTTGTCACGAACATCTTGCTGGCTACGTACATATCGGATACCTCTCAACGGTAATCTTTGCGACCGGCCTTCGCAGGCGAAACGTCCAGTATCAAGGCAATAACCAGACCCGCAACCTGCCAGAGTCCCCACACTCCGTGAAACCAGTTTTGCACAATACTATACCATAAAAGCGTCGCCGGCAAGAAAATGAAACCGAGGACCGGCAACAGCCATCCGCGAAAGACTCCACTGAACCAGTTCGTAAAGAACCAGAGCAGCACAATCATGACCCTGGGGACCAATAGTCCCGCCAATATGACTAATATATGCATATCTTTCCTCTTTACAAAATAATACCAGTAAAAACTGTGCAAGAATACTGCAAAAATTGTCTATATCTATTCAGATATGGGTCGAGAACATCCATAAAATCTCCCCTTGCCCCTCTTTGTCTCCCCGGCGGTCGCCGAGGAGACAAAGAGGCGAATAGTCCCTCCTTTTGGCAAAGGGATTTTGCCCATCTCTGGCGGTGCCGCAGGCGGCCAGGTGTCAGGAGGGATTTTTAGAAGGAAGTAAGTCCCTAACTCAAGAGTTGCGGTGTTTGACAAAGCGACCGGGAAATAGTACATTTTTAAAAACATCAGAATTTGCGGGGACCTTTTATGGCCACGAGCGATATCGAGCGAAGAGGACATTCACGGTACGACCTTCCAGACCAGATCGAGTATGTTCTGGACCCGGATACGACCGGAAAAGTATATAAAGGAGTGACCATAGAGGTGAGCTATTCCGGCATGCGCCTTTACGTCTTCAGCCTTCTGGCCCGGGGCCAAAAACTTACGATCAGGAGCGCTCTCCCCATTTCTTCACAGACCGCCACCGTGAAATGGATCGAAAAAGTCGAGGAAGGTTTTTACAAAACAGGACTGATGTTCATCTGAATTTATCAGGCGGAGGTGAGAATTGGCCGATGACGGCATGACCGGGGACGAAGACAGGCAGGCACGGAACTGGGGAATGCTCTGTCATCTTATTGCGTTGAGCGCACTTCTGGGCGTCCCTTTCGGACATATTCTGGGTCCGCTCGTTGTCTGGCTTATCAAAAGAAACGATCTTCCCATTGTCGACGAACAGGGGAAGGAGTCCCTGAATTTTCAAATCTCTTTCACTATCTACGCCCTCGTTTCCGCCATTCTTACCTTCTTCGTGATAGGCATCGTACTACTGATCGGCCTCGCCATAGCCGATCTTGTCCTCGTGATCGTCGCCTCCGTCAAGGTCAGCAACGGGCAATCCTATCGCTATCCCCTGACTATCCGGTTAATAAAATAAGGGGCTCCGGGATAACCCCTTTTGTTAAGGGTGCAAAACGAAGAAAGATTCTCGTCACGGCGAGTCGCCCCCGCACTCAGGCGGGTTCGCTCTCCTCAGCGAGTCGCCAGGGCGACCGAGGAGAAGAGGAGGCTGGGAGCTGGAATGCTTTCGGGAGTCGGGAATTCTTTCCCAATACGGGTTAACCCCGACCCCGGGGTTTTTCCCCTCTTTTCTCCATCCTTATGAACAATATGAGCAGGGCCGGTATTACGAAAACAGTCAAGAACGTGGAAAAGATGAGCCCGCCCACGACCACGCTTCCAAGCCCGCGATATATCTCGGAGCCGGGGCCGGGGGCAACCACCAGTGGCAGCATACCGAAGACGCTCGTCGCCGTACTCATATAGATAGGTTTCAGCCTGGTCCTTGTCGAATCCAGTATCGCCTCCTTGTATTGCATCCCGTAATCGCGGACATTGTTAAGCGCCTGATAGACGATCAGGGTGGCATTGTCGACAACGATCCCTATCGATATGATGAATCCCATCATCGTAAGAATATCCAGGGGCTGAGAGGTCGCGCCGAAGATGTTCACGGCTTTCAGTCCGAGGAATCCGCCCGCCGCGCCCAGGGGAACGGTTATCATGATAATCAACGGATAGATGAAATTTTCAAAGAGGGCAGCCATGATAAGGAACATGATAAAGGCGGCGAGCAGGAAATTCCATTGCAGCGCATTCCTAGTTTCGGTGAGTTTGTCTGCGACGCCGCTCTGTCTGACGCTTACGCCCTCCAGCATCCCGCGGTCCCTCATCGCCCCGATTATCCTGCTGTCGATAATCTCCATGGCCCGCTCAAGAGGCATCTCTCCAGGAGGGGTAACCTGCAGGGTGATTGTCCGGCGACGCTCGAGATGACGTATCTCCGTAATTCCGGTCGTACGGACGAGATCGGCGAGCGACGAGATCGGCACCAGATTGCCTTCCGCCGTAACCAGTAACTGACCGTAGAGTTTCTCGGGGGACGGGACTTCCCGGTCGGAGGCCTTCAGGACAAGATCGATCTTTTTTTCGCCTTCCTGCTTGAAATCTCCGATCCTCCTTCCGTCCATCAGTATGTCTACAGCCGTACCGAAATCGCGTGAATCGAGACCGGCCGCACGGAGGCGGTCCCTGTCGGGCCGCAGCCGGATCTCGGGGAACAGGACCTCGATGGAAGGCACAGGGCGGATCTGCGCATCAGGGATCTCCTGTTTCAGCATCCCGAACATCGCGCCGGCTGCCTGGATGACCCTGCCGAGGTCGTCCCCGCTGATGTCGACTTCGCTCGTCCTGCCCCTGCCGAGCCTCGTCTGGAATATGCCGGCCTGGCTGCTCACGCCGAACATGCCGGGGATGCTGTTTATCTTATCCATAAACAGCGGGACCAATTCGCCTGCACGCTGCTCCCGGGTGCTGATGGCCCCGAAAAGCATGATCTGGTCGGCGCCGACATAAAACATATTCTTGATGCCGGGATATCCCTGGTGGTCACCTTCGAAGTAGGGCTTGAGCGAGTCAAACAGGTTATGCCCTATCTCCACTCGCTCATCGTAAGAAAGGCCCGGAGGAGGTATCAGTATATTTATGACGAGGTTCCTGTTACCCTGCGGAAGGTATTCCATCTTCGGAAAAAGGACTATCGTTATGATAATGGAGAGGGCGGCGAGGGAGAGGACCGTCACCACGGCAGTGGCCCTGTTTTTGATCGCCAATGCGACCAGACCCATGAAAAGTCCCGCGATCCGGTCGCCGATGACAGCAAGGAAATCCCATTTCGAAGTCTTCTCCCCGGACAGGCTGAACAGCTTCTGAGACAGCATCGGGATGACCGATACCGAGACAAAAAGACTGAGGGTCACGGCGCAGCTGACTGCAATGGCGATATCCTTGAACAACTCGCCGGCCTCTTCTTCTATGAATACCACCGGCAGGAAGATCGCGATGGTAGAGATCGTGACGTTGAGGACCGCCCCCCAGACTACGCGGGTACCGTCGTAAGCGGCATCGTAAGGACTTTTCCCCATCTTCCTGTGGCGGTCGATATTTTCGAGTACGACGATGGCGGTGTCCACGAGAATACCCACGGCAAAAGATATACCCGCAAGACTCACAACATTCAGGTTCCTCCCCATGGCATGCATAATGATGAAGGTCCCGATAATGCTGATAGGTATTGCGGTGGCGACAATGACCGTGGCTGTAATGCTCCGCAGAAAGATGAGCAGCACGGCAACCGCGAGAATACCGCCGATAAGGATATCATTCTTTACAAGGTCTATAGCGCCCCGGATGTAAGGCCTCTGGTCATAGACCCAGTCGAGATAAATATCCTCGGTTTTGATCTTTCGCTCGTTAAGCTCTTGAACCACTCTCTCGACCCTGTCCGTGAGTTCGAGGATATTTGCGCCGGGCTCCGGTTTCACCCCGATAGCTATGCCGGGCGCGCCGTTATGAATCATAGCCGCTACACGCTTTTCATATCCGAATTCTACCCTGGCGACATCCGATACAAAAATCCTCTTCTGGCCCGTAGACTTCAGGACTACCCGCCCTATATCTTCGGGACTGTCGAACTGGGCCACCGTCCGTATCCGGTATTCCCTTCTCCCCACTCCGAGGTTGCCGGCGGAGACGTTTACGTTTTCGGCCCTGAGGACATCGGTCACTTCCCTCAGGGTGAGTTGGTAGGCGGCAAGTTTTTGCGGGTCAACCACGACATGCATCTGCCTTTCCGTTCCACCCCCTATGAAGAGGTCCGCAACTCCCTCCACCCTCTCGAGATATTGCCTGATCTCATTTTCGAAATAAGTCTTATAGGCGTACACATGGTCCGGGTTATCTCCGGAGGTCCTTAATATCATCCATATGACGGGGGACGTTGCGGCGCCGGTAGCGTTAATAATCGGTTTTTCTACGTTTTCGGGGTATTCGGGGACTTCATTCAGTTTGTTCGAGACACGCAGAAGGGCGTCATCCACATCGGTCCCGATCTGAAATCTGAGAGTGATACTTCCCTGACCGTTGAAGGAGGAGCTTTCGAGATCGATAAGCCTGGGGATCCCCTTCAGAACTTCCTCCTGTTCCTCGATTATCTCCCTCTCGATCTCGTAGGGGGTCGCCCCTGGCCATACCGTCGTTACGGCGATCTCGGGTTCACTGACGTCCGGGCTAAGTTGATAAGGCATGCGCAAGAGCCCTATTAACCCGAAGAGGACTATCAGGATGACACCAACAATTACCGTGACAGGCTTTTTAATGGAAAGCTGAATTAAATCCATGTGAAGTTATTTGTTGCCGTCCAGCACCCTCACCGTCTGACCGTCCATGAGTCTCTCGTTGCCCTTGACCACGACCTTCATACCCGCCTGCAGCCCATCCGCCTCCACCCCGACGGTCATGCCGCTGTACCCCAGAACATTTACTGAAATCATTTTTGCCGTCGAGTCCTTCACCGCGTAAACTATTGTATTACCGGATTTCCGTAATACCGCATCCCTCGGAACGATAAGAGATTTCTTCTTTCCGCCGGTGGGGAGAACCAGCATCGCCTCCATTCCTTCCACCAGAGAAAGACTATTCTTGGCCCGTACCTTTACAGGGAATGTCCGGGTCTGGATATCGCCCCGCGGGATCACCGAAAAGATAGTCCCTTTCATCCTGCCGCGGCCGGAAATAATGGCCACGTCCATCCCGGGCGTGACGGATTTCATGACTTCCTGAGGGACATTGACGATCACATCGACCAGGTCGTCCCGTGCAATCGTGGCCACCGTCCCTCCGGCCTCCAGCCATTCTCCCCTGTCCACATATTTAGCGATCACAACTCCGCTGTATGGAGCCTTAATATCTTTCTTTCCGAGTTGTATCTCGAGACGCTCCAGCTCGGCTTTCAGAGATGCGGCCCTTTTTTCGAGTCCCTTCACCCGGAACCTTGCCTCGTCGTATGTCTGCTCGGCTATCAATTCCTTCCTGTAGAGGTCCTCGCGCCGTCTCAGATCGATGACCGCGTTTTCGTGGTCCGCAAGGACCTGTTCGTAAGCGGCTCTGCCGGCCTCGATTTCCTTCTTCAGAAGATCCGTCTCGAGGCTGACGAGGACCTCCCCGCCTTTCACCCTCTTCCCCTCTTCAAAACGCACATCATTGACCTTGCCGTTCACTTCTCCGGCCACGTCCGAGACTTCGCGGAAATAGACCGTCCCGACGAATTCCGCTTCAGGTGAAACCGTACCGGAAGAAACCGGTAAAACTACCACCTGGGCAGGCGGCGGCCCCCCCGGTTTTCCTTCCTGGGCGGAAATAAATGATCCGCCGACAAAAAGAACCAAAGAAATCGCCGATAAAAAGATCTTAAACTTTTCCACTTATTCCTCCCGGTTATCGGACCGCCTTTGAATCTATTAAGACCCATGCCCGCAAATCGCTCATTTTTGTCATTATATCAGACTTTCTCCCGATCATCCTCCTGCCGGATTCTTTCATCGCACTTCACCGCTCCCCGTGCTATAATACACGCGTTTTCTGAAAGCAGTTTCTGAATGGAGAACGAAAAATGGCCGGATTCATAGAATCGCTTGACATATCGTCTTCCCCGTATGTGAACGCGGGCCTCGCGGTCCTGTTCTTCTACATCATCGGCAAAGCGGTCGATGTCTTCGTCGACAGGATCCTCCGAAAATTCTCGAAGTTTACCAAAACGGATATCGATGACCGTATCATCGACCTCATCCACAAGCCTGTATTCATCACGATAGTGATGATCGGGGTCATTCTCGCAGTCTCCTATCTCAAGCCGACCGCACCGGCAATTTACTATATCAATGGAATTTTGTATTCCGTGATCGCCCTCATCTGGTGCATAACTGCGGTAAGGATGAGCAACTCCCTGATCGAACACGCGATCCGCAGGATCTCGGATGTCACGGGAATGAGCAAGGACATTATCCCCCTCATCGAAAATGTCTCCAGCATCGCATTGATCGTAGCATTTCTCATGGTCATCCTTTCGATCTGGGAGATAGACATCACCCCCCTTCTAGCTTCCGCCGGCATCGCCGGTGCTGCGGTCGCGTTTGCCGCAAAGGACACCATCGCAAACTTCTTCGGAGGGGTGAGCGTCTTTATGGACAAGCCGTACAAGATAGGAGATTACATCGTCCTCGATAAGGGGGAGCGGGGAGAAGTTGTTTCGATAGGGGTCAGGAGCACGAGGATCAAGACCCGGGATGATATCATGATAACGGTCCCTAACTCGATTATTGTGAATTCGAAGATCATCAATGAGAGCGCCCCCGTGCCCAACTTCAGGGTCCGCATACCGGTATCAGTAGCCTATGGAAGCGATATAGACCTTGTCCAGGAGGCACTCCTGGAGATCGCGACCGGCAACCCGAATGTCCTTCAGGACCCGGCCCCCCGCGTAAGGTTCAGGGAATTCGGTGAGTCATCCCTTAACTTTGAACTCCTTTGCTGGGCGAGGGAACCTTCCGCACGCGGGCTTACGACCCACGAGCTCAACTGTTCCGTTTACAAAAAATTTAATGAGCTGGGGGTAAAGATCCCTTTCCCTCAACGGGATGTTCATCTTTTTAAACAACCGTAAGTTTTTGGTCTCTAAATTCCCGGCGTAAACTTGCTACAATAGGATTACGAAAGCAAAGCGCAACGCCATTCTCTCAGGGAGGGACCATGATTGATCTTGATCTTCTGGCTCCGAAAATCCAGGAGTTGATCGAAACTCACAAATGGTCTGAGCTTCGTCAACTGCTTTCGGAACTGCCCGCCCCCGACATAGCGGGATTGTTGGCGGCTCTCGATAAGTCCTCTCGTGTCCTTGTCTTCCGCCTTCTGCGCAGGCAATTGTCTTCCGAAGTCTTCGCTTACCTGGATTCGTCTCATAAGGACGCCCTGCTGAAGGACCTGACCGACACCGAGACGCGTTATATACTCGAGAATCTCAGCCCTGACGACCGGACCGACTTCCTCGAGGAGCTACCCGGCCAGGCGATCCAGAGGCTGATGAATCTTCTGAGCCCTTCAGATCTTTGGGAGGCAAAGAGACTTCTCGGATACCCCGAGGAGAGTGTGGGTCGTCTGATGACGCCGGACTACGTGGCGGTAAATCCCGAATGGACTATCGCGAGGGCGTTGGAACATATCCGGCGGATGGGGAAAGACAGTGAGACTATTAACGTCGTATACGTGACAGACCGTTCATGGAAACTCCTCGATGCGCTCGATCTCAGAAAATTCATACTGGCCGACCCGGAGGACAAGGTCAGCCGGATCATGGATTATTCTTTCGTGAGCATCACGGCTTATGAAGACAGGGAAAAGGCGGTCAGACTTATCCAGCACTACGACCTTTATGCGCTGCCCGTACTTGATTCACAGGGAATATTGATCGGCATAGTTACTGTGGACGACGTAATGGACATCGCTGAGGAAGAAGTGACTGAGGACTTTCAAAAAGGGGCCGCGATGGAGCCCCTGAAATTGAGTTATCGCGATGCGACCACGTGGTCACTTTACCGCAAAAGGATCGTCTGGCTAACGGCCCTTCTGTTCGTCAATCTTCTCTCTGCAGGGGTCATCGCGGCCTATGAAGAAACTCTTGCATCCGCGATCGCCCTTGCCTTTTTTATCCCTCTTCTCATGGGCAGCGGGGGAAATGTCGGGACCCAGTCCTCGACGCTCATGGTGCGTGCCATCGCGACAAATGACGTGGACCTCGGCCAATGGTTCAGACCCGTGCTCAGGGAGCTGTCCACAGGTCTTCTCCTGGGAGCTACGATGGGTATCGCGGGGTGGTTCCTGGGGGTCTTCAAAGGGGGGATAGAGATCGCGGTTGTCGTCTCGACGGCCATGCTTTCGATTGTGGTCGTGGCCAATCTCATCGGCGTTGTCATACCGCTGGTGCTCTCACGCCTCAAGGTGGACCCCGCAGTCGCAAGCAGCCCTCTGATCTCTTCCATATCGGACGTGACCTGTCTTATGATATATTTCATAATCGCGAGCCGGGTCTTAGGTCTGTAACTCCTGATGACTGAAGGAGGGGCTCTCTGATGCCTTTTTCAGATCCCGCAGGAGTGCCCGGGTCAGCCTGCGTATTTCCATCCAGGGCAGCAGAACGCTGCTGAAGACAGGACCGGAGAAAGTCTCCCGGCTTGTGACGCGAACTTTCCCGTTTCCTTTTGTGAAAATAAATTCGTGTCGTGAAGATATACCGTATTTTTCCCCCTTCCACACAACTTTCTGACGGGGCACGACCTCCTCGATCTCGGGTTCAAAAAAGAGCGGTACGGAAAAGAAACGGAGACTGCAACTGAACTTCTCTCCTTCTCTGATACTCTCGTTCTCAGTGGCTACGTCCGTCAAAACAGTATTCCATTCATCCCAGCAGGTGAGATCGATGAAGGCATCCCAGACGGCCCCAATCCCGGCGTTTATTTCGATGGTCTCCTCGACGACCATTCAAAACCCGGTTATTCCCGGCCCGCTTTTCTCCTCCGAGAAAGCGATCTTCACGGCCTCCCTGAAGGGCGTCTTCCGGAGCGGGATAAACTCGTCAATCCTGTTGTCCCGGCAGACCACTTCACTTTTCAATCCCTCGATGAGGGGATGGGCCACCCCTGAAGGGACAGGCGTCACAAGGTCTACCCAATATGCCGAAAGAAGCGGGGTCAGGAGCGGTACCCGAAAAATTACCCTTTTCGCGAGGCCCCTGGCAGCAGCATATTCCTCCATCATTTCCCTGTAGGTCAGTATCTCGGGACCGCCTATGTCGAACGTTTTGCCCGCTGTTCCGGGGTTGAGCAGGCAGTTCATAAGGTAGGCCAGGACGTCCCTTAGCGCAATAGGCTGTATGCGCGTATCAATCCACTTCGGGCAGACCATGACTGGAAGACGCTCGACGAGATACCTCAGCATCTCGAACGAGGCCCCGCCTGCCCCGATAATGATCGCCGCGCGCAGGACGGTCGCAAGCGGCCTGCCTGATGAAAGTATGGCGGCCACCTCCGCGCGGCTCTCAAGGTGCTCTGAAAGTTCCCCGCCTTTCTCCCCGAGAGCGCCGAGGTAGATGATCCTCTTCAACCCTGTTTCATCGGCGGCAGATATAAAATTCCTCGCCGCTGTTTTGTCGCGTTCAGCATACTCCCTGTTCCGGAAGACGCTCTTGCCGCCCATGGAGTGGACGAGATAATAGGCTGTGTCGATATCGCCGAGAGCCTCTTTAAGCCCTTTGCCGGTGAGAAGATCGCCTCTAAAAATCCCGACGCCGGCGTTTTCGGGTATAAGACCGGAGAGTTTGGATGGGTCGCGGGCAAACAGCTGGAGGGGGATCTTCTTTTCGATCAATTCGGGGACTAGCCTTGCGCCCACAAAACCTGAGGCACCGAGGACCAGCACCCTTCCGCCCGACAGATTTCCCATTTCTTCCATAAATACAGTCTATCATATGCAAGACACGGCTGCCTGTCGAAGCGTCGTGCCCACAACATGGACCCTCGATCTTTATTTCAAAGGGCCTTTAACTATCACTATTCGTAATTGGCCTTGAGCTAAGGGGGGATAGAGCCTTCAAATGGTTCCTCCTTCGGAGGATAAATATGTGTTTATCGAACCGCGATTTACCGCCGTTCGCGGAAAAATTTCCTGAGGAGGGAGGCGCAATCTTCTTCCAGAAGGCCGGATACTACTTCCACCCGGTGGTTCAACCTATCGTCGCTCAGGATATTATAGAGACTGTCTACGCCCCCGGCCTTGGGGTCCTTGCATCCGTATACAAGTCTCGCTATTCTCGAATGCACGATCGCTCCGGCGCACATAACGCACGGCTCCTTGGTCACATAAAGGGTCGCTCCGGAAAGCCTCCAGTTATCGGAATCTTGCGCCGACGCCCGCAGAACGAGGATTTCAGCGTGTGCCGAAGGGTCTTTGAGGCTCTCCCTGAGATTATGGGCCTTTCGTATCATCTTCCCATCCTTAACAAGAACGGCTCCGACAGGCACTTCACCTTTCTGATACGCCTCCCCCGCCTCTCCGAGGGCCAGCTTCATATATTCGATATCCTCCGGACCAATCGCGTTCAGCACATTCTTTCTCCGGGCAATATTATACCATCCGACCCGGAAACGCTGAAGGCCAAGTATTCCTAACCCATATTATTCACATATTCGAGAAGATCTGCCCGGGACAAGGCGGCGTATAGTGCTTGAGCGGATTTTTTTGCCGACCTGCCTGCCGGCAGGCAGGTAGTCCGACAGTATGTATCTTTAAGATAAAGAGGCAAAAGCCTCGGAGCGCAGCGAGAATGAGCGAAAGTACTGTGCGTCGCCTTGTTCTGACCGCAGTTTGTGAATAATATTGGCTAACCGTCATTCCAGCGTCAGCCCGGCTGATCCGCCAAGGAGAAGAGGAGACCCGATTGCTGCCTCGACAATGATGGTAAATGGATTTTCCTGAAGAGCCTTCATGCAACCGAGCGGATCATAAAA
>JBECKU010000246.1:0-3108 GCA_040235385.1 Candidatus Sulfobium sp.
TTTGCCCGTCTTGCCTTCCCTTTTATCAGTACCGGCCCTTATTGTTTCTTTGATGTCCTGTATCGCATCCCCGAATATGGTCTCTTTTCCCACGCTCAGTTTGAAGCCGTTGTAATCCGGCGGATTGTGACTTCCGGTGACCATGATGCCGCCGTCCAGACCGAGATGATAAAGGGAGAAGTACTGGAGAGGGGTAGGGCAAACGCCGAGATCGACCACGTCGAGACCGGAGCCGGTTATCCCCTCGATCAACCCCTCAGCAAGCGCCCCCGAACTGAGCCGGACGTCCCGCCCGATGCTTATCCGTCTTGCATCGGGGTTCAGGCCGGTCAGATACGAGGAGAACGCTTTCCCTATGCGGAAGGCGACTTCTCTGTCGAGATCTTTCCCGACGATCCCCCTGATGTCGTACTGTCTGAATATTTCGTTTTTAATGTCCAACTCCGGCCTCCTGTATTCATTGTTCAAGGTTCAAAGTTCAAGGTCTGAGAGTGTTGCGTCTGTCTATAGTTAAATTTTCGAGGGGACATTCAAGGCCGGACTGCTGCACCTTATCTATTCACGTGACTCCCTAGGTTGTCTAACATAGAACTTCGAACATAGAACGTTGAACCGATGTTTTTGCCCATTGCCTATCGCCTGCCTTCTTCTTGTTGTCTTATCTTTGCCTCAACCTTAACCTAAATCTTAGCCTTGTTTTTTAATTATTCAAAAACCTCCGCGTCTTTTAAAAGAAGCCCCTTCGAATCCTTCGGGGAGACAACAGGCTCTCCTTTCAGCGGCCAGTTTATAGCCAGGTCAGGGTCGTTCCAGATAATACTCCTCTCATATTCTGGCGCATAGTAATCAGTCGCCTTGTAGAGAACTTCAGCAGATTCTGAGAGCACAAGGAAACCATGCGCGAATCCTTCCGGTACCCATAACTGTCTTTTGTTTTCGGCCGAGATACGGACGGCGACCCATTTCCCATACGTGCGGGAACTCCTGCGAATGTCAGCTGCCACGTCGAAGATCTCGCCTGAAACCACGCGGACAAGCTTCCCCTGGGTCTGTCGGATCTGGTAATGGAGACCCCTCAGAACGCCCCTGAGGGAAAGAGAGTGATTGTCCTGGACAAATTTCGTATCGAGCCCGGTCAGCACCCGCCATTTCCGCTCGTTATAGCTTTCGTAGAAGAAGCCTCTGTCATCACCAAATACGCGGGGCTCTATGATCAAAACGTCGGGTATTTCCGTGTATATTATTTTCATATTCCGTAAACGTTAAAAAAATAAGAGGTCCCGTTTCGGATGTCTTATGTGAATAACTTAAGCGGGCCGTGCTTCGCTATTACAGAAAAATGCTCATCGTACGTCATGAGCGAAGAGCCGCTTTCAATCGCGGTCTGTGCGATTAACAGGTCCACTGCGCTCAAGGTGTACCCTTTTCTCGCAACGTCGTATCCCAATTTTCCGGCGGATAAATACGTCTTCTCCGTTATGGGAACGCACTGCATTGCATCGAACGTATCGCGAAGAACCTCTAACTCTTTATTCCCTTTTGCCCCGTTGATTAATTCCAGTGCAATTATGCCCGTATAGATTGCCTTCCCGGACTTGAGCAGCGTGCCGATAAGGTCTACCAGTGAAGGGTCCTTCCCTCTGAAAAAAGTGATCCAGACAGAAGTATCGACAAGGACCTTAGCGGCCATGCCTCGCTTTTTCCCATTCTCCCGAGAATTCAAGCTTGCCGGTCGACGAGATGATCCTGTCGATCTTTCGCTGACGTATCAATTCCTTGAGCCCCGTGACCACCGCCTCCGTTTTCGTTCTGCTTTTGGATACTGTCATCGCTTCCTTTAAAAGGTCTTCCGGTATGTCTAAAGTTGTCTTCATCATACCTCCTAATAACCCATTTTTATATGTATAATATACCACATAAAATCATTCCTGGTCTCTTTTTCGGCTTAGGTGCCGCTTTTTTTGCCTCAACCTTAAACTAAACCTTAGCCTTGTTTTTGAGTTCGAGGCTCGAGGTATGAGGCTGTTTTTTTGCTTGCCAGCTTGCAGGCTTGTAGCCTGCGGCGTTTGAGGTTAGAGGTATGAGGTATGAGGCTGTTTTTTTTGCCTGCTAGCATGCCGGCTTTCCAGCTTGCCAGCTTTTTTTTGCCTCCTAAACCTTAGCCTTGTTTTTTTGCTTTTTTGCATCATTCAGAATATTTATCAAGACATTGTCCAGCTTATCGCCGACTTTTTTCCAACTGTAGTTCTCCAGTACTTTCGATCTTGCCTCTCTTCCCATCCTTTCACGAAGGCCGGGGTCTTGCGCGAGATATACTATCGTGCTTCTCAGATCGCCGGGGTCGCCGGCCTTTGTGATCAATCCCTCTTTGCCTTCTTCCAAGAGCGCGGAAGGGCCCGGCAGGTCGGATACGATCACCGGCTTTCCCGAGGCCATCGCTTCCAGGACGACCAGTCCGAACGATTCCGAGCGAATCGACGGCAGCACCAGGAAATCGCAAAGGTTGTAAAAATCGGGCAGGTCCCTGTCGTGAGAACGCGGCCCCGCAAAGATCACTCTCTGTTGCAGTCCTTTATCTTCCACCGTTCTCTTATATTCCGTTTCCGCATATCCGCCGCCGACCACAAGAAGAACGATACCCTCGTCTTTAATCCGCGAAACTGCTTCTATGAGGATGTGGAGTCCTTTAAAGGGCTGCAGGTTACCGACAAAGAGAACTACAGTCTTGCCTTCGAGCCCGTATTTGGCGACCAATTCCCGGTTCTTCCCACGGGGACTGAATCTGTCGGAATCGACACCATTCGGCATCTCCACTACTTTGTTCCAGTCAACGTACCTTGCCGCCTTTGAAGTCTTCAGGTGGTCGATGCTCAGGGCGCCCACAAGAGCGGCCCTATTCAGTATCCCTCTCATGAAAGTCGGCCCATAGGCTTCAATGATCAGTTTTTTCATTAATGTGGTCCCGAAGACATCAAGATGGTATGTCAGGAAATAGGGCTGTCTACGCAGGAGGGAGGAGAAATATATGTACTCCGCCCCCCCGAAAAAGGGGAAGTGCAGATGTACGATGTCGAAATCTTTCAATTTAGGGAAGAGATTCGGGACCAG
>JBECKU010000079.1:0-3883 GCA_040235385.1 Candidatus Sulfobium sp.
ACCGAATCCAGCCTCATTGAAAAGCATTTTAAGGATAGAATCGACGTCCTTGCTCATATAGAAGTCGGTCAACTGCTGATATGCACGTTTCCGCTCTTCCAGCTCGGCCTTTTCCTCGGCTTCCCTGATTTCGTCGATGATGTCGCCCTTCATGGCGTACTTGTTGCCGACGGGAATACTTGAGGACTCCCCAGAGTCGGGATGAAGCATAAAGCGGTATCCCATCTCCTGTCCGTATGCCTCATTCAAGTGCTTCCAACTGTTGACGTAAAAACTGCACTCGTCGTTGAAACAAACATAAAGAAATGGGGTGCACCATCCCAGTCCATCAGCAAAATTGAAGGAAGGAGTGCTCCATTTATTCAAATTCTGCCCGCAATGCGGACACACCGCCTTCTTATTCTTTTCCATGACCTTTTCCATTTTTGATCTCCTTTGTCAGGGGCAAGCCGTCGATACCGTGACGGGTGTGAAAATCTTTCACGATAAACTGTCTCTCTCCCGATGAATTCCGGATTTAATAAAGTATTTTGTATAATTATTATAACAAATCAGGAACATATAATTCACGTAATAGCCCTGTGCCTCCGGGTTTTAAGGAGATTTTCGCCGAAGAGGACATGACGCATCCATTTGAAAGCGAATTTCAACAGCTCGGTATCATTGGCCCTGAGCCGCTTTAATTCTTTGGGATTCACATCGAAATACTTAAGAAAGTCACCATGAAAGACCATATGTCTGAATTCATCAAGATTATAGCTTCCGAGGAAGAAGATGTCCCTCGGAGATCCCTCCAGAAGATTCAGGGTTAAGAAGTTCGGATGATGCGTGACTTTTCTCCACTCTCCGTTTATCTCTTCATAAAAGGAGACATTCTGGGAATGGCGCCACTTGCTTATCGTCCGGGTTTTTCCCTTCCCGAACCCGAGACAGAAATCTCTCCTGACAATCTCAAAACAGTGCGAATCAGTTCCAGGCCCCGGCCCGAGCGGGAAGCTCCTGCATGACCAGGGGCGATCGTCGTAGATCATGCATCCGTCGTCACTCACAAAAGGGCAGTTCTTCATCTCATCAGGCAGCATTTTCAACAAGACGACGGGATGGCCGACCTCTTCCGAAAACAGGGGGAAGGTATAGGTCTTCAGGAATTCGTAAGACGGGATCGCCAGCTTCTTCCTGATCCTTAAAATATCATACGGGGTTAGATAAAGGTTTATGTCCCTACAACACTTGTTGAAACATTCCAGGCCGGTGCCGCATTCGAACACAAAGCTTTCATCTGCACGGACCGATCCGGATTCCGGATGACATGATTTTTCGGAAATAGAACTCATTTTATGATATTTACGGGAAATTACACGTTTTTGTTATTATACTTTTATAATCGAGGGATTACAATTTGGAATGAATGAAAATCCTGCAATATCTATTCTGACCGTCTGCACCGGCAACATTTGCCGCAGTCCCATAGCCGAAGGCATACTGAAAAGGTACATCGCCGGGACGTCGGGAATTCTCGTCGCTTCGGCAGGCACCCATGCCCTCGAGAATAATCCTCCGACTGAATTCGCCGTCCTCGTCTCGGACGAAAATGGAATCGACATTTCCCATCACAGGGCGAGGAGACTCGATTCCCGGATCGTTCGGGAAAGTACCTTCATTCTTTGCATGGAGCGCTCTCACATTGAAGAGGTCCTCTCTCTCGACGCGCGCGCCTCCGGCAAAGTTTATAACCTCGCTGATTTTTCCGGGATGCAGGGGAAGCTCCGGAGAATTTCCGATCCCTATGGATGCGGTCTGCCCGATTACAGGGAATGCTTCAGGAATATAGACGATTGCATCCGGAACTTTTTGGTTTCCGGGCTCCGGAATTGTGTGTTTAATAGTGCGTAGGAGATCAGCCATCCGGGTGGGCTCAGGGAAAGCCTTTTCCGCCGGAATAAAGGAGGGACGTCATTCCTTTCGGTCTGCCTAAACCTTTCAGGAATTTCAGGGAAGTCAGGGTCTTTCTCATTACCCTGAGTCTCGTACTCTCATTTTTTGTCATCGTCATATTTCTCGGTATTTATCTGCAAAACAATAAACTCCTGATGGATACCGTAAAGGACGAAGCCGCATCCATCTTTGAGATTATCGTACAGACGAGAATCTGGAACGCCCGGCACGGAGGTGTTTTCGTAGAAAAAAAAGGGGGGGTAGAATCGAATGAATATCTAAGGCAGGTAGGGATAGAACCCGATGTGAAATGCGAGGGCGGGAGGATATTCACTATGCGGAATCCCGCCCTGATGACCAAGGAACTCTCCGGGCTTGCCAGGGAAAAAAGCGGGGTGACGTTCCATATAACGAGCCTCAATCCCATCAACCCCGGGAATAAACCGGATGATTTTGAAAAAAGAGCGCTGGAGCAGTTCGAACTGGGGAGGCGTGAGATGATAAAGGTCGACAGATCAGGGCCTGAACCACTCTTCCGCTATATGGCGCCGCTCTTCGTCGAGGAGTCCTGTCTCCCTTGCCATAAATCACAAGGTTATGAGATAGGGGATATCAGGGGAGGGATCAGCGTGAATGTTCCTGTCAGCGGGCTTCTTCGGAAAATGATTATGAACCGGCTCGTGATCGCCGGGCTCTCCATCCTTACCATCGCGTTTCTCCTGGGCATTTTATATTCCATGGTTTGGAAACTCGTTGTGAAGCTCAACGATTCTCAAAACCGGCTTAAAGAGATGTCGATCACCGACGAACTGACCGGGCTCAGGAACAGGCGTCATATAATGCAGAGGCTTGATGAAGAGTTCCAGAGGGCAAGGCGTATGGACAAATCGCTCGGCATCATTATGCTCGATATCGACCATTTCAAAAGAATTAATGATGAATTCGGCCATCGCTTCGGAGATGTCGTCCTTAAAACTATCGCGCAGCGGGCGCCGGCAATGCTGAGAGAATACGACCTTCTGGGCAGAATAGGAGGAGAGGAATTCCTGATCGTCTCTCCCGATACCGACGTGGACGAGACAGCGATTATCGCTGAAAGGATAAGACGCATAATAGGAGAGCAGGGCGTCCTTCATGACGGCAGGGAAGTAAAGATAACTGTAAGCGCCGGAATTACCATGCTGAAAGAAGAAGACCGTGGCATTGATGCACTTCTTTCCAGGGTCGACAAAGCGCTATATAAAGCGAAGCAGGAAGGGAGAGACCGTGTTGCGGTCCTGTAAACCAGGATAATCAGTTATTTTAACGGATAATTGCTTTTTTTTCAAAAAGAAGAAACTCATTGATTTTGTTATAATGGAACAGGTTTTGGTCCTACTTAAAAAGAGCCGTATCGGCGGGAGGGATTATGAAAGCATTCCGGTATGTAATCAGCATATTAACGGTCGTCTTGATACTGTCGACCAGCGTTATCGCGCAAACCGATGAGGACTATGAAAAAGCCCTTCGGTCTTACCATTCGGGAAGGTACGCCGAGACGGTCAGTACCTTAAAGGAATATGTGGAAAAGAATCCCGATCCCTCGGCCTATTACCTTATCGGATATTCTCTCTATGAACTGGGCCGTTATGACGAGGCCACGGAATATTTCCGGGAAGCCTATCTGATCGACCCCCTGTTTGCCGTTGAAAGAATCGGCTTCGAAGAGAGATTTCAGGGAAAATCCGCGGGTGCAAAGAAAAAACCCGCAGGCATGGGAAAAAAGAGCACAAAAAGTTTACAAGCGGCTCCCATAGAAGAAATTACACCGGCACCAGATCCAGGACCGCCTGCCTCGCCTGTCGGCCCTCCGGAGACGGCCGAGCCGGCTGCCCCCCCGGTCCCTTCAACTACTGCAGCTTCCTCAGCCGATCCACAGCCCCCTCCCTCACCTACAGAACCTTCATTC
>JBECKU010000154.1:0-3331 GCA_040235385.1 Candidatus Sulfobium sp.
ATACAAAGGACAACGAGGGCGCTTTTTATACAGGCACTAACAGCGGTGAGCCGCCGGGTGCCGGAGCGAATATCCCGTTCGGTCCAATATCAATTCCTTTTTGACGACGCCGATGATGTTGACGATAACTTTGATGACGGCCGTTTTGTCTACGGCCTCGGAATCGGCGTCAGATTTTAAAGAAATTCACTGCACACTTAAGGTAGGATGAGAGAAGGAGTTTCAGAGATGAGGCTCCTGCTTTTATCTTTCATGACGCAATCATTCATTCGAATGAAGATAACTTAAACCATCGTTTTAAATGATAATTTGTTCTTACAAAGATGTAGGATGAACCCTACATCAGCTAGTATAAAAAACCTACAAAAAAATCAGACTTTGTCCGATAGTAATCCCCGAACAGACGCTATAGACTTAAGCTAAGAACACCTTTGCAGGGATGAAGGTGGAAATGTTCTTCCCTGTGAAGGTTTGTTTTTTCTCCAATGATCCAGGAGAAAGCGGCCTGGGGATCGGTAATTTCCAGAGGGATACCATATTTCACCATTTCATATGGAAGGAGGTGGGAATGCCAATTCAGGATAAGAGAACAATGACGTTTTGCCCAGGGATGCGTAAAGCATGGAATGACCGATAATGATTTAAAAAGGAGAAAAAGTCATGAAAAGAGTTATCACGATGATCAGTGTAATGATTCTCATATTCGCTTTCACCGCAGCATATGCCGGTGAAAAGGCCCATATGATGAAAAAGATGAGCGGCACTTCAGTAAAGGCAAGTGACATCATCGGCAGTAATGTGCAAAACCGTCAGGGCGAAGATCTTGGCGAGATCAGCGATCTGGCAATCGACCCGCAGTCCGGAAGGGTTGCCTTCGCCATCCTTTCGAGCGGCGGCGTCCTCGGTATAGGCGACAAGCAGATTCCAGTGCCCATGAAGGCTCTCTCGTTCCGTGATGATAAAGTGGTAATCAATATCACCAAGGAGAAACTTGAGAAAGCCCCGAGTTTCGAAAAAGACAAGTGGCCGGATGTCACAGACCGGAACAAATATGAAAAAACATACCAGTATTTCGGTGTGAGGCCCCACTGGGAAGAGAGCGAAATGGGGATGGAGCACAAAGAAATGAAAGAATACAAAGAAAAAGGCATGGAACAAGAGAAACGGGAGAAAGAGCGCAAATATTAATCTGCCGAACATCAGGCAGCCGGAGAACCCCGGCTGCCTTTTTTATTCCCTAAGAAGAGATTCTCTCAATAAAGCGACAGACTGGAGTAACTAAATGTCGTCTTCCCGTGAAGCGAGCAAAAACTGTCTGTCCGCAGAAAGTGACCTCGGAATGATAATCGTCACACCGAAATTATTGATTAGCAAGTTCACGTCAGCGGCATAATCCTTGAAAGAAGTGAATGCGGGAGACTCGATAGCGATCTTTTTTTGCTCAAAATATCGGATTATCCCTGAAATATGGGCAAGCCCGATCGTAAAGAGGGCTTCCTTGCTATGAATCGTTCCCTCGGAATATTCGTTATCAATGATGTCCGGGATCTTCTGGAGCATGGCTGCTGTTCGTAAATCCTGCAGATAATCGAGATCGGCTTGAATAAAAAGGGATGCGAGCGCGTCATACCGGAGCTTTTCGAGAGACCGGAGCTTCGACCTGACTTCGGAGTAAAGAGTGAAATCCTCCACTTGTCGGATATGAATCGCATAGCTTTCAGACAACAGCATTTCAGCGTTGACATGTGGCATATTTTCGCGGAGTCTGGCTTCTAATGTTTCGGTATCGAAAAAACGTCCGTTTCGTTCATGTAGCGACGATATCGAATTGCGTGAACTATTTACCTGATCTTCAGAAAAAAAACCTTCGGGTAAAAGGAGCTCAAGGCCGCGATTCCGGATAAGCCATTCCGCGATCCGGTAGACTTCAACTTGGGCTTGGACAGTGGTTGGGCCATTTGTACCCGTCATTGTGTCCCGATGGCTGATCCCGATTATAAAAAGCTGATTGGGATTGTCTTCGTTACAGCGATATATAACCTCCCCCAATTCACCCGGAAAGGATTTTATTGCCGACACAGGCAAACTCTGAGTAATAACTGGTAGTGATCCGGCATTTAGACCGGAAGATATCGCGGCGAAGCTCAGGATAAGAAACACCAGGGAAAAGCAGGAAATTTCTTTAATCTTAGCTATTCTTCTATTAGGGTAACCGGATATTTTACCCTTCACGTTCACTCATTAATTGCCATTTCTATAATTTTTGATGGATTATGTTATCAAAAGAAATTTTAGTCGTCAATACCAAAATGATTCTCGACCGGTACAGGTTGTCGAGACAGGCATGAGCAATGAAAACTTTTTGCCTTTTCGGGCCTTCCTTCCGCGGATCAAACATTCAGCCGGAAAGATTGAACTAAGCAGCTTATGGTGACAGGAAAAGTTCGTTCAAGGGAAAGTCCAATAAAATTGTATCGGATGTAAAACTCTCATACAATGAATATGAGGGCCGGACCCATAGGGAAAATTCATTAACTGTGCCCCGTAGGAATAATCACGTGATGGCAAATGACAAATCTGGAGAGAGAGCCGGACATAAATGGTGGATTATTCTCAAACGCGTCAAAAAGGAACAGAAGGAAGATAATTTGCCGATTGTCGCAGCCGGCGTTGCATATTTCTTTCTCCTGGCCGTATTCCCGGGGTTAGCGGCTATGGTCTCGCTCTATGGGATCGTCTCTGATCCCGCCCATGTACAGGAACTCGTTGCGAACTTGAGCAGGCTTCTCCCTCAACAGGCTTATGAAATCATTAACGAAGAGCTTCATCGTATTGTATCCCAGTCGGGCAAGGCGCTTGGTTCCGGCCTGATCGGGGGACTGCTGCTTGCTCTCTGGAGCTCATCCAAAGGCATCAAAGCGCTGATCACTGCGATGAACATCGCCTTTGACGAAGAGGAAACCAGGGGCTTTTTCAGGCTCAACGCCCTGTCGTTAGCCTTTACTGTGGGTGGACTGATTTTCATCCTTGTCTCGCTGGGTCTAATAGCCGCATTGCCGGCCATTATCGGCCGGCTCGGCCTGCCGGGAATAATAGTGACGGTCACTTCAATTCTGCGCTGGCCTCTGCTCGCCCTCATGGTCATTGTCGCGCTTACCGTCATTTATCGCTATGTCCCTGACAGGGGACATCCCCGCTGGCAATGGATGACCTGGGGATCAGCTTTGGCGACGATCCTGTGGATCGCAGCGTCTTACCTGTTTTCCTTCTATGTCTCCCACTTCGGCAGCTATAACAAGACGTATGGTTCAGTCGGGGCCGTAGTTATTCT
>JBECKU010000199.1:0-9092 GCA_040235385.1 Candidatus Sulfobium sp.
AACCTGAACGGAAAAGAGATCATCGACAAGATAGAACGTATGCATACCCGCTCTCTCGATACGCTCATGGAAGTCGCCACAAAGGGCGAGGAAGTGAAGATGAATATGGTCTACTATCTTTTTACCCTCATCGTATTCAGCACCATGACGGCCATATTTCTCATCATCCGCATCAGGAGCCTGATCTCCGACCCGTTTCACGAGCTGCTGAAAGCCACCGAAAGGATAAGCAGGGGCGAATTTTCATACCGTATAAACATGCCCCGCAAAGACGAATTCGGGATCGTGTCCAGAAGGTTCGACAATATGGTCGAGGCACTTGAGTCATCGAACCGGAAGATCAACCTCAAGCTGGCGGAATCGGAGCTTTTTCTGGATGTGGCAAGAATAGCGGGAACGACCATCGATCTGAGGGACGCACTCTTCCTGATCTCCGAGACCATCGCTGCGAAACTGAAACTCGACAACTGCGCGATCTACATGATGCAGCCGGAGCAGAAGGCCTTCTGTATTGCCGCGTCGAATGTCAAGGAAGAGGTCGCGGAGAACTCGTGTCTTCCCGTCGGAGAGGGGCTCTCCAGGGAAATCCTGGGCTCACTGGGTCCAGTGGTCATCGAAGATATTTCTTCTTTCGAAGGCATCGATGGATCTTTTAAGCGAGATTACAAGTCCGCACTTGCGGTCCCGATCATCCGCGACAGCCTGTGTACCGGCATTCTGGCTATAAGAAACCGGTCTTTCAAGACTTTCTCCGCGGATGAGATTAATACGCTTAAAATCGTGGCACACACGACGGGGTCCGTCATAAGGAACGCGGAACTTTATCTCTCGACAAAAAAGCAGTTACAAAAGCTCACAGTCCTGTTTGAATTGAGCAGGGCTGTTACGTCCGTTCTCGATCTCGAAGAACTCTTGAGTAAAATAGCAAAGGAGATCGCCCGGCTCCTCTCTTCCCGGGGATGCATTATCCGGCTGCTTGAAAACGAAAGGTTGAAGATCAAGTCATTTTTCGGACTCCCGCAGGGAATAGAGGATGAGATGGAGCTTTCCCTCGGAGAAGGAATTGCGGGCTGGGTAGCGGCAAAAGGAAGCCCTCTGCTCGTCGAGGACGTGTCAAAAATGCCTGCCGTGATGCGGGTCCCCGTGCTCAACGTAAAATCGGTGATCTGTGTTCCTCTTAAAGCAGGGGAGAAGGTCATCGGAACCCTCGGCCTGTATGACAAATTCGACTTCAGCGGCAACATCGTTTCTTTCACTGTCGAGGACCTGAATACTGCGGAAGGCTTTGCCTCTATTTCCTCTCTCGCCATAGATAAGTCGAAGGTATACGAAAACGAGGTTGAGAGAGAAAAAGAGGCGCGGGAAGCAAAAAAGCGGATGGATCTCCTATTCGACAGCGTGCAAGGGGGGATCGTCACCGTGGCCAGGGACTTTACAATCGTGTCGGTAAACAAATACGTTGAGGATTGGCTGAACCTCTCTTCAGACCAGCTCGTCGGCAGGAACAGTCTCGATATCTTCCACGATAAAATCGGGATCTGTCCCCATTGCGCCGCCGCTGCTACTTTCGAGACGGGGGAAATCAATTCCGTCATGCAGTCCCGGGGGGTCAACTACGCCGAACTTACGGCCTATCCCGTAAAAAGCGGTGCCGGCGAAATAGAGGAATGCGTCGTTTTCATTCAGGACATTACCGAACGTGTGCTCTATCAGGAGGAGACTCTCAGCCTGTACAGGGAAGTGATACAGACGAAAGAATATCTCGAAAGCATCATTGAAAATTCCGCAGACGCCATCGTTATTACCGATATCGAGGGGATAATAACGTCATGGAACCAGGGGGCGGAAAAGGTCTTCGGATACAACGAGTCGGAAGCGATAGGAAAATTTCTTCCCTTTGTACCCGATTTTCTCCTTGAAAAGGAGAGAGAGAATATCGAGAAAATCAAGAGGGGTGAGGTCCTGAAGGATATCGAGACCCTTCGGCGAAAGAAAGACGGGACCATCATCGAGGTAAGCCTGACGCTCTCGCCTATCAAGGACCCGGCCGGAGAAGTGATAGGCATCAGCGGAATCTCCAGGGACATATCGGAAAAGAAGACGGTCGAAAAAGAACTGATACGCCGAAACCAGGAATTGTCCCGGCTCTTTTTCATAAGTTCTGCCATGAGGGGTACCCTGGAACTGGACAAACTTCTGAGGATGGTCCTGGTCGCGGTAACAATGAGCGACGGGATGGGTTTTAACCGGGCAATCCTGTTCCTCGTCGATGAAGCAAAAGGCGTGGTGAGAGGGGCCATGGGCGTCGGACCTTCGAGCCCGGAAGAGGCGTGGAAGGTCTGGGATGAACTCACTTTGCAGAAGAAATCTCTCGAAGATATCATGCAGGAGGTGGCCTCTACCCCGCCGAAAAAAGACACATTTCTCGACAAGCTCTCGATGGGACTCGAGATACCGCTCAGTGAAGATACACTGCTTACCAAAGCGGTGAAAGAGAAGAGTTCTTTCAATGTGGCAAATGTCAAGGAAGAGGAACTCGCCGATCCCGTGCTTATCCAGCAACTCGGAACACAGGCCTACGCTGTTGTCCCATTGATAGCGAGGGGCAAAGTCATAGGTGTAATCTGGGTAGACAACTTTTTTAACAGGAAGCAGATCACGGACGAGGACATGAAATTCCTTGCGAGCTTCTCCAATCATGTGGCTTCGGCTATAGAGAATGCCCGTTTGTTCGAGCAGGTGATGATGGCGGAACAGCAGCTCGAAAACATATTCGAGTCCATGTCCGATATGGTGTATTTCAACAACAGGGACTACGTTATCCAGAGCGTCAACAGGGCCGTGTGCAACAGGATCGGTTTGCCCGCATCCGAGATCGTGGGAAAGAAATGTTACGAAGTCTTTCATGGGATGAATGAACCCTATTCAAAATGTCCGCACCACAAAACGGTGATGACCAAAAAGGCATACATCGAAGAACTGGAAGACCTTCATTTGGGAGGGACTTTCCTCACGTCGAGCTCACCGATCTTTGATCTCACCGGTGAGTTCATAGGTTCCGTTCATGTGGTGAGGGACATTACCGAATTAAAAAACCTCCAGGAAAAACTCGTCCTGTCCGAAAAAATGGCCGCCCTGGGGGAAGTGGCCGCAAAAGTGGCCCATGAAATACGCAATCCGCTCGTGTCCGTAGGAGGGTTTGCTAAAAGACTGGAAAAGAAACTGGAAGGCAATCTGAAGGAATATGCCGGCATAATCGTAAAGGAGGTAGAGAGGCTCGAAGGCATTTTGAGGGAGATCCTCGGCTTCGTTAAGGAAGTGAGACTGGCGAGGGAAAACATTGACCTGAATTCCCTCGTCGATGACGTTATAATATTAATGGAGTCTGAAATAATAGAAAGGGGCATCTCACTGTTCAGGGATTTCGGTCCCCCTACTGAGGTCTTCATCGATCCGAACAGGGTAAAAGAAGCCCTCTTGAATATCATTTCCAACGCGGTGCAGTCCCTGGCAGGTCAGGGGGCCGTTTATGTCAAGACTTATACTAAGGAAGGATACGCGGTAGTAGAGATAGAGGACACGGGGAGAGGAATACCCGAAAAGGATATTCCCTTCGTCTTCAATCCCTTCTACACAACCAAGGCCTCCGGCACCGGCCTCGGTCTGGCGATCACACACAGGATAGTGCAGGAACATAACGGAAAGATCGACCTGGAGACGGCAGTGGACAAAGGGAGCAAATTCAGAGTTTATATACCATTAAAGGAGGGACATGAATGAAAATACTTATTGTCGACGACGACCAGAACATACTCCGGCTTTACAAGGAGGAACTCGAAGAAGAAGGTTATACCGTTGTCACGGCTTCGAACGGAGAAGAAGCACTTGCCCAGTTCGAAAAGGAAAACCCCGATCTCGTGACGCTCGACATCCTGCTTCCGGACGTGGATGGAATCAAGCTCCTGAGGCAGATGAAGGAAAAAAGGCCCAGGATGCCGGTAATCATGTCAACGGCATACGACTACCGCGACGACTTCGCTGTCTGGGCTTCCGAGGCGTATATCGTCAAGTCATCCGATCTTACGGAACTGAAGTCGACGATCAAGAAGCTGGCCGAAAACGAATAATGGAGCGGCAGACCCTTAAATCAGTAATGTCCGCGTACGGCGGTTTTACCATAGCCAGGGACGAAAAGGTCATTCTTCTCAAAGGGGCGGTACCCGGAGAAGTAGTCGAGGTCGACATCATCGAGAAGAAAAGGGATTACTCGATCGCGCAAGTCGTCAATGTTATCGAGCCGTCCGAGCACCGGATCGATCCCATGTGCGCGGTGTTCGGCATCTGCGGGGGCTGTCAGCTTCAGTTCATATCATATGAAAAACAGGTGATGATGAAGGAGGAAGTCCTCCGCGATTCGCTCTCCAGAATCGGCGGCATAGAGATGGACGCTTCACCGCCCCTCGTCGGCGAACAAAGGAATTACCGGCATCGCGTCCAGTTCAAGGTCTCACGGGAAGGCGAAATCGGTTTTTTCAGAGAGTATTCCAGGACGGTCGTTCCGTTCAGGAACTGCCCGCTATTGATCGACCAGATAAACAACCTCTTCCTTTCCATCCGGGAAAAAGCCGATATGCGGGGCTTGCGGGAGGTCCATCTCGCTGCGGGGGATTCGTCTGTTGTTTTATTGATCGGTAAAGACTATGACGTTTCTTCCTGGCAGGCATACCGCGACATCGGAATTAGCGGTATCGCCTTTAACGATGTCTTTCTTTCCCAACCGCAGTATGCGGACTTTGATCTGAACGGCCTGAAATACACCGTCTCGCCGTGGACTTTCTTTCAGTCCCATTGGGGCCTTAACCGGAAACTCGTTGAAGAAGTCATGGCCGCCCTCTCTCCGCTGGAAGGAAAGCGCATTCTCGATCTCTATGCGGGTGCCGGCAATTTCTCTATTCCCCTTGCGATGCATGCCGGCGAGGTCGTAGCCGTGGAGGAAAATGCTTTCGCTGCGCAAGACGGGATGAGGAACGTGAAATTAAACAAGATCAGAAGTTGCAGGTTCGTCAGGACCACTGCCGAAAAATACTCGATAAAGGACCGTTTCGATGTCATCATTCTGGATCCACCGAGGTCCGGCCTGACCGCCGCGGTCGTCAGAAAAATACTCGAATCCCCGGCCGATCGAATCGTTTATATTTCCTGCAATCCCGCCACTCTCGCACGTGATTTGAAGAAACTGAAGGATAAATATGAAGTGACTTCCGTCCGGCAGGTCGATTTTTTCCCTCAGACTTTTCATATAGAAGCAGTTTCTTTTTTACGGCTCAGGTAAGAGGGATTTTCGAAGAAAATCCCTTAATTTTATGGTATTTTATTTCGGTTAAATTTTTTTTCACTGGAGAATGCGGTCAGGGTAGATGAATGAGCTGATTCTTTATCAGGACGAACAGGCGAAGAAATCCCATAAAGAGCTTTTTTCTCTCAGCGACAACTGCTACCTGACGGCGGGCGAAAATATCATCGAGGCCCTCCTGAAGCTCTCGACACGCAATATTTCAAGGCTTCATATTTCAGCCGGTTGGGAGACGATATTGAAAATTGCCGTCTGGACCCCCGAAAGGCCGTCAGGAGGAGAAGTATTGGGTCTTATGAAGAAATCGGGATTATCGGACAATGAACTCTTACCTTTTCTCAATTCCGATATCGGGGACCTTTTCCCGAGGCTCTATTATGGAAACAGGTTCGATGTCCTCAGGAGGGTCTGCAATGCAGCGAAGGCAAAGGCCGAAGCTAAAATCGGAAGTAAAAGACTTCTGGTTTACTGTCATCTCGTTTCGCATGAAGCCCGGAAGATCGTGGCGAGCAGCCTTTGACGGTGCTGAACCGCTCCGTGAGAGCGGGAATCAGGCATTAGTGCCATGTATTAAAACAAGTGGTGTTATATCGGTACTTTGTCATTACGGCATTGGCCGAATTGGGAGAACTCATGAGAAAAGGCATTTATCTCGAGAATACGCCGCTGGCTGAAGCGCTGCGGATATGGCGGGAAAAGCTTGAGACTGGAGGAATCAAGCCGCTTGCCGGCGAGCCTTTGCCGGTGGTCGATTCTCTGGGTAGAGTAACGTCGGAGGCGGTATCCGCAGCCCTGTCAGCCCCGTTCTATCACTCGTCGGCCATGGACGGATTTGCTGTCAGGTTTGAAGAGACCTTCGGGGCTTCTGAAACTTCCCCCAAAAAGCTGAAGCTCGGCGAGCAGGCCGTCCCTGTCGACACGGGAGATCCCCTGCCGGACGAATACAATGCCGTCATTATGATCGAGGACGTAAATTTCGTAACGGAAAGTCCACCCCCCGGGTCGGAATATATAGAGATCATCAGCCCCGCCCCCCCCTGGAAGCATGTGAGGATGATCGGGGAAGATATCGTGAGCACCGAACTCATTCTTCCGGAAAATCATCGGATACGGCCTGTCGATATCGGAGCACTTCTTTCGGGGGGGCACGTAGAGATCATGGTACGCCGCAGACCGGTCGTGGTCATAATCCCAACCGGGTCCGAAATTGTGGAACCGGGCAGCAAACTTAAAAAAGGAAATATCATCGAGTACAATTCCAGGATCCTTTCAGCCCTCGTGCGTGAGTGGGGCGGAGAGCCTCTCAGGGAGGGGCCTGTTCCCGACGATCCAGAAAGGATAAAACAGGCGATTCTGTCGGGATGCAGAAAAGGAGATCTCGTTGTCGTGAATGCCGGTTCGTCCGCAGGGTCGGAAGATTTTACGGCAAGTGCTATCGCCGCACTTGGAGAGGTAAAACTCCATGGTGTCAATATAAAACCCGGCAAGCCCGTAATTCTCGGATGGGTCAATAACACACCGGTGCTGGGGATTCCCGGCTATCCCGTCTCTGCCTATATTACCTTCCATCTGTTCGCCAGAGATCTTGTATATGCGTGGCAGGGGCTTGAAGCGCCGGAGCCCGAGTATGTAAGGGCAAAGCTTTCGCGCCAGGTGGCCTCATCCCTCGGTCAGGAAGAGTTCCTGCGGGTGAAGCTCGGCAAGGTCGGTGAAAATCTCATTGCCACCCCCGTTGGCAGGGGGGCCGGGGTCCTCATGTCGCTGGTCAGGGCAGACGGAATAATAAGAATACCGGCGATGTCGGAAGGCATCGGCGCAGGGACCGAAACAGATGTAGAACTATTGAGAAACAGGAGAGACATCGATAATACCGTAGTCTGCATCGGAAGCCATGACAACGCTCTCGATATTCTCTCCAATTTTCTGAAGAAAAATTTTCCGCGCTATTCCCTTTCTTCGGCGCACGTCGGTTCGATGGGGGGACTGATGGCCCTGAAAAAAGGAGAAGCCCACATCGCGGGCACCCACCTGCTCGACGAAAATACAGGTGAATATAATGTATCTTATATCAGAAAATTTCTGCCTGACAGAAGGGTCAGACTGATCAATCTCGTTTACAGACAACAGGGCCTGATAGTGCCGAAAGGCAACCCGAAAAATATCCTGGGTTTCGAAGACCTGATGAGAGATGACGTCGTCTTCGTCAACAGGCAGCGAGGCGCAGGTACCAGGCTTCTCACGGACAAGTATCTGAGAGAGCTGGGTATCTCTCCCGATCAGGTGAAAGGCTATGACCACGAAGAATACACTCACATGGGTGTGGCCTCGGCCGTTTTGACCGGGGTAGCGAATACTGGATTGGGCATCCTCGCTTCCGCCCGGGCGCTCGGTCTCGATTTTGTCCCGGTCGCGCGGGAGAGATATGACCTCGCAATACCGTTGGAATATGCTGACATGGGCGCCGTCACAGCACTCCTCGAGATCATCAGGGAAAATAGTGAATTCAGGGCAGCGGTAGAAGCCCTTGGCGGCTACGATGTATCTGATATGGGAGAAATAATGTATGAGTCCTGAGCCTCTTGCATTTGTTCTTCCTCTCAGAGTCGATCCGCCCTCCCCTTCAGACAAGACGGCTGATATCGACAGACTTATTCGTACGCTGGAAAAGGACGGGTTCGGTGATGTCGAAATCCCCGTCGGCATTGCACGCGTCCTACCTTCAGCACTTCGCCGAAACAATTTTGAACTGCAGACGGTTCTGGGCATACAAGCCGGATACGGCCTTCACCTCGGGAAAAGGCGGGGATATAAACTGCTGGATATTTCACGAAAACGCTCTCTCGGGCTGGCACTTGATGTAGGATCTTCAAACATTGAATGTTCCCTCTTCGATCTCCGGAACGGAGAGAGAAAGGATGCCGGCAGCTCGGAAAATCCGCAGATGAAGTTCGGGACTGATGTGCTTTCAAGGGTCCAGCGCTCCATGATGGGCGAATCCCATGCGTTAACGGAAAGCCTTCTTTACGGAATCAACCGTCTGATAGGAGATCTTTGCACGAGAAACGGGATTTCCGGCGATGACATTTATGCAGTCACTGTGGCCGGCAACACGATCATGTCACATTTCTTTCTCGGTCTTGACGTGGCCAACATACCGGTCAGTCCTTACACCCCGGCAATGAGCCGCTCTCTGATTGCGTCCGCAGGAGAGATCGGACTTACCGCAAACAAAAATGCGATAGTATACGTCTTTCCGAACTCAGGCAGTTATGTGGGAGGAGACATCATAAGCGGGATGGTTTATTCCGGTCTATTCAGGGAAGAAGAACCTGTCCTGTTTATCGACGTGGGGACTAATGTCGAGATAACGCTGGGATACAGGGACTGGATCATGGTGGGGGCGGGTGCTGCCGGTCCCGCCCTTGAGGACGGAATCGCTGCTATAGGGAAAAAAGCCGAGAGAGGGACGATCTCCAAAGTAAGGATCGACAGGGAAAACGGAAGGGTCCTTCTGGATGTGATTGACGGCATCGAGCCGGCAGGCATCTGCGGTTCCGGAATGATAGACCTCATCGCCGAACTTTATGCGGCAGGCATCGTCGACCGGAAAGGCCGGTTTGTCGAAGAGGCAAGCGGCGTGGAAGAAAGGGACGGCAAGAAGATATACATTCTTTATAAAAATGGAACCAGGTAACTGTCATTGACTGAAGAAGAGGTGCAGAATTTCCTTCTTTCAAAA
>JBECKU010000218.1:0-4095 GCA_040235385.1 Candidatus Sulfobium sp.
ATCCTGAACCTGTCCGTAATATTTTTCAGAAAGGGTTCGACTTCAAATCTTTCTTCCCTGAGAGTGAGGCCGCTTGCCTCGGCCTGGGATAGCGCTTCCATTCCTTCTACAATACTCTTGAGCCGCCCTATCTCGGCATAAAGCGATTGGAGATGCTCCTTATCCGGAGGGATCAGCCCGTCCATGATGCCCTCCAGTTCGCCTCTGACGGAGCTGATGGGCGTTCTGAGTTCGTGTGCAGCGTAAGCAGTCATCTTCCTTCTGATGGACTCATGCGTTTCGAGCTTTTGGGCCATATTGTTGAAGGCCCCTGCCAGCCTGCCGAGTTCGTCGCCGCGCTTAAAACGCACTCTTCTTTTCAGATTGCCTTCTCCCACGTCGATAACGGCATCGGTCAATCCTTTGATGGGATTTGTAAGCTTTCTCGAAAATACGATGCTCAGTACTACAGCGAACCCCCCGAGTGCAAGTACGGAGATGAGCAGGAGCCTGTTCGAGCGCTTTATGAAAAGACTCTCTTTTCTAGGGGGCATGAACCTCACCTCCAATTTGCCGATTTCATTTCCCCGAAGAAAGAGGACATAAGGAACAAATTTACCCTTCGTTTCTTCAGGTCCTACTCTGGAAATAGCCATAACTCTTTTTCTTATTAAAGGGGAGAGACTGTCTATGGCCTGGGCCGAATCCATTACGAGTTCACTGTCTTCGTCGTAAAGTTTTACATCGAGACCGAGCATCAGGGCCCAGATGGTGTTTTCGATAATGGGTTGCTCTTCCCATCCCGCGTATTTCTCATAAGTGCTCTCGATCGCCGCAGTTACCCAATATACCCTGTCTTCTTTTTCTCCTTCGAGGTATCCCCGGAAGTCGCTCACCATGAGCTCCCTGAGAAGAAATGCAGCGGAGAGTGCAATAGTCGAGACAGCTATGAGCAGCAGGAGGAATTTGAGCCAGAGACTTTTAATCATCCTTTTTCCCGGAAAACCTATAACCTACACCATAAATCGTCAGAATAAATACGGAGTTTCTCGGGTCGTCTTCGATTTTCTGCCGGATGTTCTTTATGTGGGCGTCTATGCTTCTTTCGTAGCCTTCAAACTGGTATCCGAGAGCCTTGTTTACGAGTTCTTCCCTGGTAAAGACCTTACCGGGTACCGATGCGAGAGTATAAAGCACCCGGAACTCGGTCGGGGTCAGGTTTACCGGCTTGCCCTGCTTTTTCACGGTATAACTTTGACCGTCTATACTGAGCAGTCCGTCATTGAAACTCATCGGTTTCGCCGCTCTCAAATCGGTTTTCTGATATCTTTTAAGGACAGCCCTAACCCGATAGACAAGCTCCCGGGGGCTGAAGGGCTTCACCACGTAATCGTCGGCCCCGAGAGCAAATCCAGCCACACGCTCCTCCTCTGATGATTTAGAGGAAAGTATTATAATCGGAAAGTCCCCGATATCTCTCAATTCCTGGCACACTTCTTCGCCGGTTATATCGGGCAGCATCAGGTCGAGAATTACGACAAGAGGTCTTTCTCTTACGGCGGCATCAACAGCCTCTTGCCCTCTTTCCACGTGATTAACTTTGTAGCCGGCCTCTTCGAGATACACTTTCACAATTCTCGCGATCTTCCTGTCGTCTTCGACCAGCAGAACGGGATTGATCATTTTTCAGTACCTCCGGGGCCTGGTGTAATAATGCTTCTTTCGAAAATAATACGAAAAGGGAGCGAGAATTTCATATTTATATATCACAACAATAAAAGAATGTTCAGCGAATCCTGAAGTGATCAGTCAGTGCCGGGATTCTCACGAAGGATGCGGACCGCTTCACTAATCCTTTCAACCGCTTCCTCCATTTCTTCTCCGGTATTGTCCTTGCCGATGCTCAAGCGAAACGAGGAAAGGGCTTCTTCATCGGAAAGTCCCATGCTTTTCAGGACGTAAGATGGTTTCATCCTACCCTCGTGACATGCGGACCCTGATGAGATCGCCACTGAATCTCCCAGCTTTTCGACGAGATCGACGGATCGCACCCCCCGTATTCGCAGATTCAGAGTATTCGGCAGACGGTTGGTATGGTGTCCGTTTAACGTTGTAAACGGAACGGATTTCATAATTCCGTCAAGGAGCATATCCCTCAGACGCGCCGTGTGAGATACCCTCCTGTTTACATCCCTCTTTGCAATCTGACAGGCTTTGCCCAACCCGGCTATACCCGGGACATTTTCAGTTCCCGGCCGTAATCCCTTTTCATGAGATGCCCCAAAAAATATGGGTTTCAGAATTATACCTTTCCTTACGTAAAGCGCTCCGATACCTTTCGGCCCGTAAAACTTATGTGGGGCGATTGTCATAAGATCGGCCGGTGGAGAGGCGGAAAGATGCATTTTTCCGATCGTCTGTGCCGCATCGACATGGAAGGGTATACCCCTCTCTCTTGCCGTCTCACAGATCTCCTCAACGGGCTGGAGGACACCCGTCTCGTTATTCGCATGCATGACACTTATCATAATGGTGGTTTCCCTGACGGCTTTTGAGATGTCCTCGAGTCGCACGGCGCCTTCGGAGTCGGCATTGAGATACGTTACCTCGAAGCCGATCGATTCAAGATACACGCAGGTATTGATAACCGAGGGGTGCTCTATCGCCGATGTGATTATATGGCCTTTCCCTCGGCCGCCTACAGCCCCGATCAGAGAAAGGTTATTGGATTCAGTTCCTCCGGAGGTGAAATAGATCTCTTCCGGGCTGCAGTTCAAAAGGTCCGCTACATCCTGCCGGGCGGACTCGACTGTTTCTCTCGCCTTCCGGCCTGACAGATGAATACTCGAAGGATTGCCGACATCCCTTTTGAGAGAAGAGAAAATCGCGTCATATACTTCCGGATCTACCGGGGTTGTAGCGTTATTGTCGAGGTAAATCATTCAATTGTGTTTATCACGCAAGTTCTCTGTGAGTAATCTTTAATGCAATATCGCTTCGGTCCACAAACCGCGAAAGTTCTTCCACTATTGCGGGGGAACGGTGCCTTCCCCCGGTACAGCCTACGGCAACGGTGAGATAGGATCTGCCCTCCTTGATGTACAACGGCAATACAAAGGCAAGGAAGTCCTTGATTTTTTTGATCAGTTGTTCCGTCTTGCGGTGTCCCAGTACATATTCGGAAACGGGCTTGTCAATGCCGGTCAGTTGTTTCAAGGAAGCGACAAAATTCGGGTTCGGAAGAAATCTTACATCGAAAAGAAGATCTATATTCTGGGGGACGCCGAACTTGAAACCGAAGGAAACAAGCGATACAGTCATGTCTTTGCCGACCCCCGCAGCAGGATAAAGGGAAGCAATAAACTTTCTGAGCTGATGGGGGGAGAAAGATGAAGTATCGATAATCCTGTCCGCATTTTTCTTCAAAACTGCGAGGCTTCTTCTTTCGGCATTGACTGCTTCTTCGAAGTCCCCCCCGAGCGGATGGGGCCTCCGCGTTTCTTTAAACCTTCTGAGCAGAACATCGGTTTCAGCTTCCAGATATAGTATCTCTATCCGGTGTCTTTTTCTCAGACCGGAGAGCTCCCTGTGGATATTAGCGAGGAATTCTTTTTCACGGATGTCGATGCCTATCGCGATATTCCTGTTTCCCGTGTTCCCTGAGATTTTGGATATGAGGGAGCCGATGAGAGACACGGGCAGGTTATCAACACAGAAAAACCGGAGGTCTTCGACGGCCCTCAAAGCGACCGTCTTGCCTGAGCCTGAAAGTCCCGTGATTATGACCACACGGGAGGGCTTTTCTGCCCCGGACAATCGCGCTGTTTTACCGGGTCTCCTGGACGTATTCACCATCGATATTCAGGAAAGGCTTATTTGACGGGCTCGATAAGACCGAAATTACCGTCTCGTCTCTGATAGATGACGTTTACATCTCCACTGATATCATTGATGAATACGAAAAAGTCCTTGGCAAGCAGCTCCATCTGCATGGACGCTTCATCCGGGCTCATAGGCTTGAGTTCAAATCTTTTGTTTTTTATGATCCTGCCTGTTTCGGGCAACGGTTCTGATTTTGGACCGGTGTTCGTCCTGGCAGCTCCTTTTCTGTAAGAG
>JBECKU010000366.1:0-1481 GCA_040235385.1 Candidatus Sulfobium sp.
GAGTATCTCCTCTCTTCCTGCCTCGTAAACGGAGGCTTCTTCCAGGACATCATCCACTCCGGGATCAACCCGTATCTGACTCTTCACCTGGCGCAGGTCCTCCTTCGGGCGGGGGACCTCCGTTTCCAGGATCTCGTCCGAACGACAGCGGACCTCGCTTCCCCCACCGGGCAATGGCCGGAGGCCGTCCACGTACGGACACGGGGAGGATGCATGGGCGACGGGCATCACGTCTGGGCGTCCGCCGAATGGGTCCTCATGATCCGAAACGGTTTTGTCCGGGAGGAGGGGAACCGTCTTGTTCTGGGATCCGGTATCTTTCCCGAATGGCTGAACCAGCCGGAGGCCCTCGCCTTCGGTCCCGCCCCCACGGAGTTCGGGCCGGTTTCCGTCAGGATCGTTCCGAAAGGGACCCGGGCGGAGGTCCAGTGGACCGGCGACTGGCGGGGCGTCCCGCCGCATGTCGAGGTGCGCATCCCCGGGTTCGCTCCTGCCGATGCCGACGGAGGGAAGGGTTCGGTCCTTCTCTCCCGGGAGGATCCTCCGTGAACATCCTGATGGTGACCAACACCTTCCTTCCCCACGTCGGGGGGGTGGCCCGCAGCGTCACGGGATTCACCGCCGAATTCCGGAAGCGCGGAAACCGCGTCGTCGTCGTGGCCCCGGTATTCGAGGGAATTCCCGAAAGGGAGACCGACGTGGTTCGCATCCCCGCGGTGCAGAACTTCAACGGCAGCGATTTCTCCGTCCCCATGCTTGCAACCGGGAAAGTGATCTCGGCACTGAAGACATTTCCCATGCAGGTTGTCCACTCCCACCACCCTTTCCTGCTCGGCGATACGGCCCTGCGTGTCGCGGCCACTCGCGATATCCCCGTGGTTTTCACGCACCACACGATGTACGAGAAATACACCCATTACGTTCCGGGAGACTCGCCCAGGCTCAAGCGTTTCGTGCTCGACCTGGTCACCGGTTACTGCAATCTCTGCGACGCGGTCATCGCTCCCAGCAGGACGGTGGCGGAGGAAATCGCGAGCCGGGGGGTGAAGGTCCCCGTGAAGGTCATTCCTACCGGTGTGAACGTGGAGATCTTCGGCAAGGGAGACGGGGTGGCTTTCCGGAAGCGGATGGGAATCCCACCAGACGCATTTCTCGCGGGACACGTGGGACGTCTCGCTCCCGAAAAAAACCTGGAATTTCTGACAGGAGCGATGGTCCGCTTCCTCCTCATGAACAGGGAGGCCCGCTTTTTCCTCGCGGGCGAGGGACCCATGAAAAAGGTGATCGAACAGACGTTCGCGGATCAGGGACTTGCGGATCGGTTTCATTCCCGGGGGGTCATGGATTTCCCCGAACTTGCGTCGGCCTACCGGGCCATGGATGTCTTCGCCTTCTCTTCCCGTTCGGAAACCCAGGGGATGGTGCTGACGGAGGCGATGGCGGCAGGTACGCCTGTGGTGGCGTTAGACGCCTCCGGCGTG
>JBECKU010000269.1:0-6163 GCA_040235385.1 Candidatus Sulfobium sp.
GTGTAAAGAATGAATGACCGCAGGCGAATCCGGATAGGGAATCAAACCTCTTTTGCTACAGGCAATGTCATGGAACCTTTCGAATATGCAGTCGAGAACGGATTCGATGCCTTCGAGTGGTTCCCCGATCAAAAACCCTCGGGCCAGGGATGGGCCGAGAATGACCTGTCCGAAGAGACCCGTGTCTTTATAAGGGACACGGCTGTGGCGGAAGACATTCGTCTCTCGGTCCATGCGCCGTGGCATGCAGATCCTCTTGATTCAGGTTCATTGGAACTGTTCCTGCCGTCGGTCAATCTCGCCCGTGATATCGATGCGCCTCTTTTCAACATCCATTTTCATACGCAAAAGAGCATCAAGGAATTCATCTCCGCTATCGACCCCTTGCGCGAGCTTCTCGCGGATGCCGGAATCGGCCTTTCGATAGAAAATACCGTGGAAACAGGGCCTGAGGATATCAATGAACTCTTCAGACTCCTCTCCAGCCACAAGGCGCAGAAAAAAGCGAATGTGGGAATGTGTCTGGACCTCGGACATGCCAACCTTTGCCGGTCAACGCGGAATGATTACCTCCGCTTTATCAGGACGCTGAGTCCCAAGGTGGCGCTGGTGCATATCCATCTCCATGAAAATTATGGCGACAGCGACAGTCATCTCCCGGTCTTTACAGGACCTTCAGGGAAAGACCCGTCGGGAATAAGGGAATTCATCCGTCTCATAAAGGAGAGGAACTTCTCGGGATCTATTATCCTCGAACAATGGCCGGACCCTCCGGGCCTTCTGAAAGATGCACGAAACAGACTCTTGTATATAATAGGTCCGGAAAAGAAATCTCCTGACGGACGCATGGTAAAAATATCGGTCGATTTCGCCCAAGACATCTCGGACGCCGACAAAAAAAACAGGAGCTGGAGGGAGAAACTCGCCTGGGTGCATGATGTTGTGACTTCCCGCGATATCGAACTTTCCGCAGACAAGCTCGCATATTTAGCCGTTTACCTCAGGTTTATCGGAACTAGCGAAGTCCCATGTGAGGAAGACGGAAGCCACTACCGGCCTTCACACCACGCAAAGATGGCGAGAGATATCTATAAGGCACTCGCAGCAGCGGAAGCGCCCCATAATGTTCTCGCAGTTAGGAAGATTTACCCTTGGCTTCCCTCTTTCGAAAGTTCCTTTATGAGGGCCGAACCCCTCACGAGAATCCGTGACATTGCCCATCGGAATGATATCCCCGGAGAACTCAAGAAAGAGATCAAACATACCCTTCAGAACAAGCTTCACAGAAATGCCGGCCCCGAGGACCTCATCACTTCAGAGCGCATTCTTGCCCGGATAACTTCTCCTGATGCACCCTACCCGGCCTCATTCGTCGAAGAGTTCAAAAAGTTCCACGATGAACTCAGGGAGTTTTTCAATGCGCGCTCGCTCGAAGACCGCCTTGAAACCCTGATCGTCAACGACAGCGAGATGGAAGCCGGCTATATCAGAACATTCCTCGAATTAAAAGGAAAGGCCGATAAAGATAAAGAACTGGTTTCGGCTCTTAAACTGTTGACGGATCTCCGGGTGCGATTATCGGAAATACTGAAGGACGATTATTCACCGAGAGCGCAGCAGGTCCGGATGGCCGATATAGGCCTCGAGGAATATTTGTTCGTTCTTCTGAGCAGGCTGATCGGGAAGATCGGCGCGGATACCGATTTTAAATGGGAACAGGCCCTTTTCATCCAGCGCATGGCTGTTGAAAACCTGCGTTTGAGCGGCATCGACCTCGCCGAATGCCGCGCGATCGGATCTGAACTAACCGAATGGTCGAAGGACTTCGATCAGGCCCGCCGTGACCATTTGCTCCGCCTCTTTGCAACACTCGGCAGGTGTCTTCGACTCGCCGAGGACAGTTCGGTAGATATTCTCGCCCTGTTCCGGGAAAGGTCGATAAGACTCGGCCGCCTGCTCGGCGTGGATGAGCGCGCGGCAAAGGTCTTTGGTGAGGCAGAAGTCAGGAACCATCCCGTATTTCAGCTTTCCAGGCTCACCGCCCTTCTCTCCAAACGTGTGAAGGCGCTGGCAGAACTTCCTGTTTGGGACGTCGTCGTTCCCGGAAGGTCTCATGGAAAACTCGTGATCGCTTCCGGTTTCAATGGTCTGGCAGAACAACCGGACGGCCCTGTTGTCGCCCTTATCGAAAAGAAGGATGAGGATGCGGAAATACCCCGTGGTGTCTCAGGGATCATTGTGCCATGGGAGATACCCCGCTTGTCGCATCTTGCTGTGCGAGCAAGGCAGGCGGGCATCGTCTTTGTCGCCGGAGGTGAGCGCGGACGTGTTGCTGAACTGAAGAAACTTGAAGGAGAGAATATTAAACTCGACGCGAGGAGCGGGCGAGTCGTTATAGCTCCGTCCCGCAGCCGGCAAACCAAACCGCACGAGACCGAGACCGACGAGGTCTTCGTACCGGACATTGAATTATCTTCGAACTCTCTCGTTCCTCTCAGTGAAGTAACTGAGAAAACCGGGGGGCGGAAGGCCTTTAATGCCCGCAGACTGGAAGAGCTTTCTCGCCGGGAGGAAGCAGGTTTTATGACACCGGGTGCGATAGTAGTGCCGTTCAGCGTCATGGAAAAAACTCTCCGGTCGTCAGCCCCTCTCAGGAAAGAACTCGCCCGAGCACTGGACGGGCTGAAGGAATTGCCACGACATGAATTCGAGGTGTCACTGGGAAAGATTAAAGAGATCATAGGACAACTCCCGGTTCCTGCAGAAATAACCGCCGGAGTATCCGGAAGATTCTCCCGGGATATCCGGCTTATGGTCCGTTCTTCTTCGAACACCGAAGACCTCGGAAGGTTCTCCGGAGCCGGACTCCACGACACCGTTGCAGGTGTCCTCCCGGGAGAAATCGGCGATGCGGTCAAAACTGTGTGGGCTTCCCTCTGGAACAGGCGTGCAGCGGAAAGCAGGATGAAGGCCGGCATCGACCATCGTAAAGCGCACATGGCCGTTCTCATCCAGGAGATGGTCGACCCGGAATTTTCATTTATCCTGCATACTGTCGATCCCGTGACCCTCTCCAGCGACAACCTCTACATGGAAATCGCCCCAGGTTTGGGCGAGACGCTGGCTTCAGCCGAAACGCCGGGACAACCATACCGTGCTGTCTGGAACAAGCGCACGGGAAGCGTCAAAATGCTTGCATTTGCGAACTTTAGTATAGCGCTCTCAGTCGGTCCGGAAGGAAGTCTTGTAAAGGAAACGGTGGATTATTCGACGGTCGGACTTTCTAGAGAAGAAAGCGTCCGTACAAACCTCATGGGAAGAGTCGGAAAGATCGGTATGTATATAGAAAAAGAAACGGGACGACCCCAGGACATAGAAGGTCTAGTGAGAGGAGATGAAATATACCTGGTACAGGCACGTCCGCAACAGGGAGACATTTCACGTGGATGAAGTCAAAGAAGGGATCAGATATCCATTGACTCTGGCCCTTTTCCAGAAAAGGATCGAGGGAGACGATTCCCTGCTTGAGCTTGCAAGCCTGAGGTTCAGTGAATCGAATCTCGGGACGGAATGTTACGCAGAGACAATAGATGAACTGGAACGGCTATTGCGTTTCAAACCACGTCCGGAAACTGTGGTTTCCGTTCACATGGATCGCGGAATAGATCTCTTTGACGAGGGAGACCGGAAAAAGGTCCTTCAGTTTGCCGCCGAGTTCAGACACGAGGTCTATGGGCTGGTGGTGCATGACCAGCCTGAGATAGCCGACCGGTTCGCGGATTACATAGATGTTCTGCACAGGCTCGAATCGGCACTTAAGACCCTCGGGGACGGCCCTTATCTGTTTATAGAGTACGCTGTAGGGATGGAACCTGATCATTTTGTCGAACTCTTCAGGGAAACCCGGCATCTCGGTCGGGTGAAATGCTGTATCGATACGGGCCATACAGGATTGCGACACGTAAGGAGACTATACGCGGAGAAACATCCCGGTCAGGACGCCTGCTTACTGGAAGCGTTTCAGGATGACTTGCCCCTGATAATAAAGGACTTACAAGACACAGTTGTAGCGGGAATCGATCCTGTGCTGTATCTCATCTCGGAAATCGGCAGTCTGGGCGGACCGCTCCATTTCCATCTGCATGATGGACATCCTCTCCATGCAGGACCTTTTGGGGTCTCCGACCACATGAGTTTTATCGACAGGGTCCCGATCCCCTTTGAGTACGAAGGGGAAAAAAGTCTGCCCTTAATGTTTGGACCGTCCGGTCTGGAACGGATCGTAAAGGAATCGCTGTCCATGCTCCCCAGCGAAAAGGTATCGTTTTCGCTGGAGATCCATCCTTCTGAGGGACGACTCGGCCTGGGAAACGCCTCCCGTCTGTTCGAACACTGGGCAGACAAGGGAAATGCGGAAAGGATGAACTTCTGGCTTTCAGTCCTGACAGCAAACCACAAACTTCTGCGCGAAGCCTTCAGGAATTTTCTCGAGAAACGATGAAAACTAACAAGCGGTCAACCACGGATTTCAACATAAAGGAGTGATTATGATACAAGCGGAAAAAATGCTTATCTACAATCTGTTCCCCTTGCTTGCGGGTAAATTTTCCCATTGGGAAAAGCATCTCGAAAGGGCCGCGGCCATGGAATTCAACTGGATATTTGTGAATCCGATCCAGGCGCCGGGGAAGTCCGGAAGCCTTTATTCCATCTCGGATTATTTTGATATCAATCCGGTTTTCCTCGACGAAGAAAGTGAAGGGGAGCCTCTGGAACAGGTGAAGGCAGTTACCCGGTCAGCGGAAAAGCGAGGACTCAGAATGATGGTGGACCTTGTCATCAACCACTGCAGTGTCGATTCTCAACTCCTGAAGGAACATCCGGAGTGGTTCCAGTGGGAATCGAAAGGCAGGATTTCCCATCCTTTTGCGGATGAAAACGGCAAAAAGGTGGTCTGGAAAGACCTTGCAAAATTCGACCATAGGAACACGAGGGACAAGGAGGGTCTTTACCGGTACTTCTTTCGCATAGTGGAGTTCCTCATCGATCTCGGATTCACAGGTTTCCGCTGCGATGCGGCATATCAGTTGCCCAGAAGTCTCTGGGAGCGCCTCATCCGCGATACGAACGAGAAACATCCCGATGTACAGTTCTTTGCCGAGACACTCGGATGTCCTCCCGATCTCACGATAAAGACCGCCCGCGCGGGATTCGATTATATATTCAACAGCTCCAAGTGGTGGGACTTCAAGAGCCACTGGTTGATGAAGCAGTATGCCCTGACCCGCGACATCGCTCCGTCAATAAGCTTTCCTGAAAGCCACGATACAGTGAGGCTCTGTGAAGAGCTGGACGGAAACCTGAACGGTCTCAAGCAGCGCTACCTCTTCGCCGCGCTCTTTTCGGGCGGGGTCATGATGCCTGTGGGCTTTGAGTTCGGATTCCGCAAAAAGCTGCACGTTGTGGAGACAAGGCCCGACGACTGGGAAGAGACGGATATCGACCTGACGAACCATATAAAGGAAGTAAATAAAATCAAATCGGGCCACCGGATCTTTAGGGAAGATGCCGCCACGGAGTTTCTTCACTCCGACAACCCGGACATACTTTTGATGTGGAAGGCGTCCTCGAACACGCCCGAAGAGTCCCTGCTCATCCTTAACAAGGACATTCACCACGGACAGCATTTCCATGCCGAAAACCTCCAGGATTTATTCCAGACCGGCAGGCCGCTGGTCGATATCTCTCCGGAACGCCGGATCGATCGTCTTGAAGAACCCTTCTCGGTCGATCTGGACCCGGGGCAGGGAATAGTGATCGTCTCATCCCGCGAGGAAGGCGCCGGAGAAGACTAAACATAACCGATTGCGGGAAGCAAAAACTCCCCCGATGCCGGACTAAAAGCTTTTTTGCGCCGCTCAGGCATATTTCTCTTGATAAATGAGCGACCGATAGGCGATTATAGATAGAGCTCAGGAAACGCAGGTCTTCCTTCATTGGATCTACCGCAAAGCGTTTATGTCTGCAACTTTTTTGAGGAGTTTTATTTTGCTTGAATCTGCATCGACATTACCTCATCTTACCATCAAAGGGAAAAAAATAGATGTTCCGATCATACAGGGGGGGATGGGTGTCGGGGTCTCTCTCGCTCCGCATGCGAGTG
>JBECKU010000313.1:0-21356 GCA_040235385.1 Candidatus Sulfobium sp.
GGCCTAAAGTGCCGGTGCACAGCTACAGCAAGGACGGGATGATGCGGGTTCAGAACGTGTCCGACCCCGTGTATGCGCCGAACTCGAAAGGCGGCCCGCAGGCCGACGGCAAGCGCTATCCCCAAGTGGAGGTCTGGACGGCGAGCGGCGAGTTTATCCGCGCTGCCTACACCTTGCGCAAGGATGACGACGACTGGGGCCAAGCCGGAGCGCTGGTGCGCAAAGTCATGGACGATGCTCAGCGCGACCGCCTGGTGTCCAACGTCGTCGGGCACCTCAAGGATGGCGTGTCCGAGCCGGTGCTGCAGCGTGCGTTCGAATACTGGCGCAACATCGACAAGGAGATCGGCGACCGCATAACCAAGGGCGTGAGGGGCAACTGATCCCGGCAGCGCAGGGTGTACAACACTCCGATTATTGAGTTCCAGAACGGCTTTCAGATTAGAGATCCCTTCACTCTGGTTCAATGGAACTGCGCTGCGAGTTGAGCTTCAGTACGAGTCAGTCACGAGCGACGGAATGTTCATGGTAACAAACGCGGAAGTGCTTTCGGATCCCAATGGTGTCCATTGTGGCGGTGCAGCCCTCTTAGTGACAATAATACATACAAGTTGAATGTCTCCCCACTCAGCTTTAACAACAATCTTTACTGGGCTAAGTTTGAATACGTGCCGACAGCCGATGGCAATATCTGGTTTAAATTGACCGCCGCAGGGATGAAATGAGCCTCCAATATCTGCAGAGACTGCGGCTGGTTGGCGGAGTCGAGAGGTTAAAGTCCTTCCTGGAGTCTTCATTTATCAACTTTGTTATAATGTAATCGGGTACAGATGGTTATTGTGATCATATGGCTCGATTAGTAGGCAAGCATTCCAGATTCAGTCCCTAATGGACGATAGGAAAGAGGAAATGATTATGAAGAAACTTTTTATTTGCTGTGCACTTGGAATCTTGGTTGTAGCATTTTCAATGCGGGCGGAAGGTGCTAATGCAGACACTTTCGCTTTGGTCGATAGCAATCCTATAAATGGCCAAATGGTAAAAGTTGAGGACCTACTTGATCGAGGAATTTATTTAAAATTCAACAACTCTGTGGACAGGGCTTATGAACAGTATATCAGTATTGAATTAATCGGTGAAGGCGGGTTTACTTGCCAATGGAACATTTGTGGCTGGGTCGAATATAAGGAGAATGATACGAAGGTAATCTGGCATCCGGGGGAGCATTTCGTCAACAGTGTTTTTAAGCCAGGTGCACATTTAGAAATTGGAATCGGCTTTAACGATTTAGGCACTTCTTATAATTTAAGGGATACTCAGGGAAATTTACTTCAGGTAACCCAATTAGATTTTAGCATCGACTCCTGTCAACCATCCGTCAACCTTGCTATCAGTGGAAGTCCGAGCGGCATATGCGACTTGAGTGCTGTGCCGATTAGTTATTTTGTTGCGGGTGATACAGTTAATGTGATATACGGCTTGATCAATCCAACCTGCGGGCATCCGATTGAAGTAGAAGTGAAATCATGGGTTAAATTGCCGGATGAATCTCTTGTTCCTTTAGTATTAGTGACGCACTACCAGATGGCTCCCGGAGAAACCGTCTCCGCCGTGTTGCCTTACACCTTTTCTGGTCAAGAGTCGCCAGGTACATATGTTATCGGCTTAAGGATTCTAAACCCGATCACCGGCAATCATATCAGCACTGCGACAACGGGATTTTATTTCGGAGCATGTCCGCCACTTCCTATTTTTTGATAGCTAGACAATTTTTATAGAAGTAACACACGCAAGGTAGTTTCTCAACCTCTCCTTCGGAGAGGTGCGTGTTCTCCTGCCGTAAATCCTCACTGCTACATTCTCATGGGACACGTTTGATTATCGGAGTAAATAACATACACTTACCTTTCAGAAGGAAAAAAGGGCTCACGGCAAATCCGCGAAACCCTTTGTTTTCAAAATATAAAGTGGCGCGCCCTGAGGGAGTCGAACCCCCGACCTGCGGATTCGTAGTCCGACGCTCTATCCAGCTGAGCTAAGGGCGCATATAAGCAAAATCTTATCCCTTTTTAATCCCTTTGAGTAGGGTGATGCTATATTTGTCATGCTCAAAGGGGTGCATGGTGCGGAATTCCGGCCGTGCATAAAGCCATCCCCATTGTTTGCCCGGGGCCGGGAATACCTGCTTGCCTTTTTCCATGATCCTTATACCTACGGCGGGATTATTCGGCTTGTCGGACGCGGAGGTGAGCGAAAGCCCTTCCATCCTGAAATCCGGCAGAAAGTCGCCGATTGTCAGCGTGATATCCGAGTCAGGTACCTCAAATTCACTGTGAAGGTCGACGGTATATTCGGTGGCCTTGTTTGTCGATTTGTCTTTCACCTCGAGGACAACAGCTTCCCACTTGCCTTTCACTGAGTCGGGAACGACGACGCTCATCTCACCCTTCGGCACCACGACATTCTGCCCCGGTACGCCGGGCTGCGGAACCGATGTAGGGAACTTCTGAGTCTGGGCTCCGGTCTCGGGCATGGGCTGCTCCTCTTTCTTCTTGCATGCCACTGCCCCCAGAATCAGCGCAGTACTGCATAGAATTGCCAAAATCTTCATTTTCATCGGAAACCTCCTGTATTCGTGATCATCTTTTAGAATACCCGTTTAAGCCTCAATTTCAATTCTCTTACGAAGACATAATTTCATAGTGCGTATGGCGGAGAGGCAGGGATTCGAACCCTGGGTGAAGTTTTACCTCCACAACCGCTTAGCAGGCGGCTGCCTTCAGCCGACTCGGCCACCTCTCCCCGAAAAACATTATATATTAACAGCATCGCAGTTCTTTGTAAAGAAAACCGGACATTCATTTCGGAAGATACAGAAAGCAGATGTCTGATAAAACAAGCAAAATAAATGGATATTACTCCCGGTCGGGATTATAATTCTTACTATACCAAGTGATCCTCTCCGTATAAGCGAGGACGCGATGCAGCCCCTAAGCGCATCGGTAAAAAATGACATTTTTATGTGATGAGCAGGAAGCTTGTAGTTTCAGCGGCAGTTATAATATTCATACTGGTGGCGTTAATTACTTACCAGACCGCACCTGACGGTGCAGAAGTCTTTGTGCGCGAAGGATGCCCGGGCTGCCACAGTTTCAAGGGCCACGGTGCGGGTTCGGGGCCCGATCTCACCAGCGTCACCGAAAGAAGAAGCGACCGATGGATACGCCGTCAGATAAAAAATCCCCGGAGCAACGCCCCCGATTCCAGAATGCCTGCGTTCGATCACCTGTCGCGCAGGGAAATCAACTCTTTGATAAGGTACCTGAAGTCATGATGGCTATCAATATCCGCTTTCGGAGAAAAAACTTTCCCCTTTGCAAAAAGGGGACACAGGCGTTTTAATAAAACTCCTCTACTGCCTTCTCCAGTTCCGAAAGATCGACATCCTGATGAACGAGTGCCTTGTCCTTTATAACAGGATATTGTTCTTCATAAGTGGGCCGTCCGTTCCGGTAAATCACTCCGATGGGTATGCGCTCTCCCCACTCCAGGGTCTTTTGAAAGGCTGCAACCCTGTCCGTCGGGTCGTACTCCTTATCGATAGGGTATACCCTTTCACTGTACCAGTCCCATGTATTGATCTTATTAAAGGACACACAGGGTTGAAGGATATCTAAAAGTGAAAACCCCTTATGCTCCACCGACTCGCGTATCATCGACATAAGATGGTCCTTGTCACCCGCAAAACTCCTCGCGACAAAACTGCAGTCGAGTGCCACAGCCAGGGACAGGGGGTTCAACTGCTCGGAAAAGACGCCGAAGGGCTGATTTTTTGTCTTCATCCCTTCGGAGCTGGTCGGTGAAGCCTGTCCCTTTGTGAGGCCGTATATCTGGTTGTCGTGCACAAAAAGTTTCACGTTGATGTTCCTTCTCATCGCATGCAGGAGATGATTCCCGCCCTCTCCATAACAGTCGCCGTCTCCGGCAAAGGCCATGACTTTCATGTCATGGTTGGCGAGTCTTATGCCCGTCGCAACAGGAAGCGTCCGTCCATGAAGCCCGTTGAACGTGTTACATTTCAGGTAATGAGGGGTCTTCCCGGACTGGCCGATTCCGGACACGATCGTAAACTGATGCGGGTCCATCCCGAGGTCGACCATAGCCTCCTTAAATGCGTTGAGAATGCCGAAATTGCCGCAGCCCGGGCACCACGCAGGCACTTCTCCCTGATAATCTTTCAGATCAGGCATTTCTCTCTCCTTTGCGCATTCTACCGGTCCCGTATATTAATTCTTAAAAAAAGTATAGCACCGCGGGATCATAATGCAAACCCGATAACTGGATTATATACATGAAATGAGAGGAGAATAATGGTCGGTTTTCTGACGAATCTCAGTTCAGACAAGTCTGGTGCCGATGACCGGCTCAAGCGTCGATACTATCCGGCCGCTATCGAAGATGGCCACTCTTCCCGTACTCTCCGAGACAACGACGGCAACGGCGTTCGTCATCCGGGTCATTCCCGCCGCAGCCCTGTGCCGGGACCCCACACCTTTCAGTTGTTTCGATCTTACACTCCGCGTATCGAGGTGCCGCCCGGCAGCTTCTACGACCCCGGTCTCGGAAATGACGAAGGCGCCGTCCAGCTTTGCAAGCTCTTTGAGGCTCTCCACAACTTCAGGCAGATTGACCAGTCTTTCTGACCTCGGATAGCCCTTGAAGGGATTGAATACCGCCTGATGTGACGATTTAAGGACATTTTCGGTATCGCCTATGATAAAAGTCGTCCCGACAGACCTGCCTTCTCTCCCCAGAGCACCGATATCGAGTGCGATATCGACTACAGCCATGATCGTATTGAATGACTTTTTTGCAATAAGCGAACGCGGGTCGAACGGGAAGTCCTCACTCCAGGAGAATGACAAGTCATGGAGGGTAATCGTATCGAGATGACTTTTTGCCCACGGACCAAGAACGCATACCACCCTGCTTTCCGTATTTATTTCCCCCTGCAGAACACCGTGGAGGAACGCGTACTTTATCCTGGAAAACCTGCTCTGGTTACCCGACCAGCTCCGTATCAATCTCACACCCGGTCTCTTTCCGAGTTCCGAGATCTTAAGTGCCTTTGGCACTACCAATACGACCGGTTCTTTTGCAACATACTTCCGCTCGATTGCCCATCTGCAATCCTGCAGTGTGGTAAGAAAAAGAAACAGCCTGTCGCTGGACGTCTCTTTTGCTAGGGAGAGCGCGCTCTCCATGAGCACCGTCCTCTGATCAGTCATGGAAGCACGTCCCGTTCAAGAGGGGCCCCCTTCTATGAAAAATTAAATAACCGCCCACCTGCAATTTCTGAAGATGTCTTTACCCGCTCACTTTTAAACCTTTCAAAAAAAACTGATTGGTTATAATTTATTCCTTTTTCGTAAAAAAGTAAAACCCGTTATAAGGTTTCGACCTTCTCAATGGAAGGCTTTCCAACGGGATAAAATGAGTCGATCTTATTTTTAAAGGACCTCCGGGAAAGTGCACTTGACATTCCCTACGTCGCGATGCTCCAAATTCATCTGCTATAGTAAATATATGTCGAAAGTCATTGTCGGGATGAGCGGAGGAGTTGATTCGAGTGTTACGGCTTACCTCCTGAAAGAAACAGGATATGAAGTCGAGGGGGTCAGTTTTATACTATGGGAGGCCCGTAAAAGGCGTGATTTTACGGCCTGCTGTTCGCTCGATGCTTTGGCCGGAGCAGCCGAAACAGCAAAGAGCATCGGGATCAGACACTCGGCGGTCGATGTGAGAGACGAATTTGTCGGGAAAGTCATCGAACCTTTTGTAGATTCTTATTTACACGGATATACTCCTAATCCCTGTATCTTGTGCAACAGGCATATCAAGTTCCCATATCTTCTGAAAGAAGCGGACGTGAGGGGGGCCGATTTCATCGCCACCGGTCATTACGCCCGGACCGTGCGGGAGGAGGGGCTGGAGAAGGTTTTCCTTAAGAAGGGGAAAGACCCCGGAAAAGACCAGTCCTATGTCCTTTATCTTCTTCGTCCGGATGAGTTGAAGAGGCTGGTCCTTCCCCTCGGCGACTATAGGAAGGAGGAGGTCAGACAGATCGCGCGTTCTCTTCACCTTAAAGCGGCTGACAGGCCGGAGAGCCAGGAAATTTGTTTTATCGGAGACGGCGACTATTGCACATTCATCGAGGCACTTGTACCCTCGGCCGCGAATCCGGGACCTGTGATGGACGCCGGGGAAGGCAAAATTATCGGCACCCACAAAGGGCTTCATCGCTACACGCTGGGACAGCGAAAGGGGCTCGGGATCTCATCACTGGAGCCACATTATGTAATGCGGATCGATACCGAAAACAATGCGCTTATCGTGGGGAAACGGGACGAAGCGATGGTCAGGGAAATCAGTGTCACGGACATCAACTGGCTCACCCTTCCTCATGCCGGCCTTCTCAGGGCTACGGTCAAGGTCCGGTCGATGATGCGGGATCGCCCTGCAACGATAAAGATGACGGACCGCGGAGTGACAATAGTATTCGATGAGCCGGCCTGGACACCCTCTCCCGGCCAGAGTGCCGTCTTTTATTCTGAAGACCGCGTGCTCGGTGGAGGGATCATCTCGGCCGTGCGCTGAGTGCAGAAAGATCTTTAGTAAATTATGCTCAAAGCGTTTTCGGCTATGGTCAATTCGGCAGGTGTGACTCCCAGATAATCCCCGTCGATTTGGGCGTGCGCCTTTCCAAGAACTTCGACATGGGTTGTCATCACGCATGTTACGTCGCGATATTTCAAATGCCTGCTCCTAAGTACGCCCAGCACATACCGCAAGAGGTCCAGACGCGTTCTGCCGCCGAAGACACAAACCTGGAACGAAGGATCACGAAGGTCGGCATCGGGACTGACCATGAGATGCCCGCCGTATTTGCTGGCCTTGGCGATAACGGCCGTACATCCGGGATACTCTTCGCCGTTCATCACAAGGGTGATCTCGTCCGGCAAATATCTCAGAAAATTGCCGAACCCACTCACAACATAGGCGAGTCTTCCAGAGAGCTTCTTTAAGAAGGGATTTACGCTGTAAACCGCCTTTCCGTCGAATCCTGTTCCGGCCATGAGACAGAAATATCGCTCCGCGCCCCCGCTTCTAAGTGTGATTCTGCCCAGACTGACCCTCCTGGGGGATCCATTGACGATCCTCTCCATCGCTTCAGTTACTTTCTCAGGAATGCCTATTTCTTTGGCCAGGACGTTCGTAGTGCCCATAGGAAGCAGGGCGAGGGGAGTATCCGACCACACAATGCCGTTAACAACCTCATTTACCGTCCCATCGCCGCCTGCGGCGATGATTGCGAAGGGTTTCTTTCTTAAAGACTCCCGGGCGAAAGTCTCGGCGTCCCCTTTTTTTTCGGTCGTTAACAAATCCGGAAAGAAGCCCCTTTCCCGGAGGAATGCAGTCGCAAGTGCGATTTTCCCGGCTGATGCGCCCCTCGCAGCAGGATTATAGATGACGGCGATCGAGGATCTCATCGACGGAATACACGCTCCGGACAGGCCCCGCCCGGGTTATGAGCACGGGTGTTTTCTCCAGAAACCTCACGAAAGACTCTATGTTTGCATTTTCGCTCAGGAAAAAAATCCTTCCTCCCTTGCCGGTCCCTTTTTTCTTTATATTGGGCACCCTCACATAGCCATATTTTTTTGTTGCCACATATCCCGTCGTATAGCCTGGATCATCAGACATGCATAATTCAGCGATCACTTCTTTGCGGTAAGCTACCTTGGATGCAAGGATGAGAGCTTCTTTCACGGTCGAGGTGTTGATGCCCTGTTTTTCCAGTTCAAAGGCAAGCTTTTCTTCCGCGACATCATCAATTCCGAACCTCGATGCGCGAACGCCCCTGAGTTCGTCGTATTCGAGCCTTCTGCCCGCTTTCGCTGATACGAGTGAAGCGCCCCGCATCACATATCCCGAGTTTAATATGCCCCACGCCGTATTCAGGGCGGGACCGGACACCGACGCCGCTTCCAGAATTCTGCGTATATGCTTCTCCGCCTCTCGGGGCGAACCCGAACTTATTGTGGACACCGGCAGGGCACGGACAGGTCGCGGTTTCCTTCCTGTTTTCTCCACCGTGATAATTATTCTGTCGGGTTTACCCCGGGGATGCTCTAACGCCCTCATAACATATGACGAGACGACTTTTGTGATATCCCTGACTTCATATAAACCCTCGCACCCCGAAATATGGACTTCCTCAGTCTCCTTCCGGCCACTACCTCGTCGCCTCCCTGTGACCTTCGAAGCCCTCATCCGCACACTCAGCATCTTATCTCCTGAGACTTCATCCTGTATAAAAGAAGCAAAGATGTAAACCACATGGGGGCCCAAAGAAAGCTTAATAATTCAGAATGCAAAATGGAGAATGCAGAATTCTGACTTTTGCATTTTAACTTCTGACTTAAAATAGGATGCCTCCGTTGTTATCGCCTTCGGTTCCCGTTTATGTCCTGAGCCCGCACTGCCCTATGAGTCTGAGGTCGTCTTCATACCTCTTTCCCGGCGTAGTGAGATAATTTCCCGAGAGCAATCCGTCCGCGCCCGCGAAAAAAACAAAGGAATTGAATTCGCCGAGCGTCTGCATTCTGCCTCCGCATACCCGTATCTCCTTCTCCGGCAGTATAAACCGGTAAAGACTTATCACCTTCAATGCCTCAAGGGGCGCAAGAGAAGTCCTGTTTCCAAGCCTGGTTCCACTTATCGGGGTAAGGAAATTAACAGGAACGGAATCCGCTCCGATCTCCCTCAAAGCAAAAGCCATGGCGGTCCTGTCTTCCCAATCCTCTCCAAGGCCGAAAATACCGCCCGAGCACAGGGAGAGACCGGCGGTCTTCACGGAGCGTATCGTTCCGATCTTGTCTTTGTAACTATGGGTGCTGCATATCTCTGGAAAAAAACGTTCGGAAGTCTCGAGATTATGATGATAGCGGACAAGTCCGTGGTCTTTCAGGACCCCAAGGTCCTGCTCGTCAAGAAGTCCAAGAGTTGCGCACGGGAGAAGCCCCATCGATCCGATCTCCGATATCATAGCGGATATTTCCCTTATCTCACTTTTCGAAACCCTTCTGCCGCTGGTCACAATGCAAAAACGCTTCGCCCCCCCTTCCCTTGCCTCTTCAGCCCTCTCAAGAACGGCGCTTTTGTCGAGAAGCGGATAGATCCCGACAGCAGCCGAACTTGATGATGACTGTGCGCAGTAGGCGCAGTCTTCGGAACAGGCCCCGGATTTGGCATTGATAATTGAACAGACATCGATGCGATCCCCCCGGTAAGCGTCCCTGATCCTGTTGGCGGAAGCAAAGAGGTCAAAGACCGACAGCCCGCTCAAGGAAGCGAGAAAACGCGCATCGCTCCGTGTAATCGGTACTCCTTTCATGACCCTGTCTTCGATGACTGTTAACACCGACAATATTTTTACAGAAGGGAGGCCGAATGTCAACGGAGCGGGAGGAGGGCTAGTGGTTTCTGGATTTTATCTTCCGGACCAGTTCTTCACGCGTGAATACGCCTTTTTCGACGAGAAGTTCGATCACATTTTCGAGCACCGTCTTAAGAGTTACTTCAGGTTTCGGTTTTGAGGACTGCCCTTCTATCCTTTCTATCTCAGGAGAAGCCTCGATCGATTCTTTATCGATGAGCCTCTCGCCGAATTTCGATGGAGGAAGTCCGATCTTCTCAATGGACTCCTCTCCGGCCTCAACTTTGCCCTCATAATATATCCCTATCGCCTTTTTGATATCGGATTCAAGAGCCAGTACGGGCTTGACCCTCACGCCCAACCTGAAGCCGATATCGTCGAAAGTTTTCAGGTCGGTCGGGTCGGCAACGGCAATGACGAGCGTTTTCCCTTCGAACCCTACCGGAAAGATACCGAATTTTTTTGCGATATCGAGACTCACGATGTCCAATATCTCCTGGGGAGGCGCCTCGATATCTTCCAGCGAGATGGAAGGAGATTCAAATTGTTTCTCGAGGGTCGACACGATATCCTTCTTCGAGGCAAAGCCCTTCTTGAAAATGATGGACCCGAGCCGCCCTCCCCATTCGTTCTGATAAGAGAGGGCCGAATTCAGTTGCAATTCATCGATGAGACCCGCCTCCATCAGGAGTTCCCCGATTTTCTTTTCTTTTTTCATATCCTTCGGTTCCTTTCCGATGATTAATCCGGTTCAGGACCGGTTCAATATCTAATTTCAAAACCTCTGGACTTCCCCGAATACGCTTCCCATTTTACATCAACATCAGTGACGTTTGCTGAAGGAGGACCCTTTCTGCACTCTCCGATCGCCTGTTCGACCAGATCCCGCCCACCTTCGAAAATAGCTTCGACGCGACCGTCACGAAGATTTCGTACCCAGCCGTCAAGTCCGAGCCTTGCAGCGAGATCACGGGTGAAACCCCGAAAAAAAACCCCCTGGACCCTCCCGTCGATGAAAAGATGCGCACGGGCCTTTTCCATGCGGCTATTATATCAGATTATCGCCTATTTGATAGTTTTCCGGCGGGACTACTTCACGATCTTCATACTGATATCGGCGGCAGTGACCGAATGGGTGAGCGCCCCCACAGAGACAAGGTCAACTCCCGTTTCCGCGATTTCCCGCACATTGTCGAGAGTTACATTTCCCGAGGCCTCGATCGTGATTTTCCCCCCTGCGATCCTGACGGCTTTTTTCATGTCCTTGGGCGTCATGTTGTCCAGCATCACTACGTCCGCGCCCGAATCCACTGCCTCCTGGAAGTCTTTCAGGTTTTCGACCTCGACCTCGATCTTCGCCAGATGATGGCCCGCTTTGGCGCGCCTGACTGCTTCATGTATGCTTCCCACCTCTTCGATATGGTTGTCCTTGATGAGGATACCGTCGAAGAGACCAAACCTGTGGTTGGTCCCCCCGCCTACTCTCACTGCATATTTCTCCATAAACCTGTGACAGGGGGTCGTTTTTCTCGTGTCTACGATCCTCGCCTTCGTCCCCCTTACGGCATCCACGAACTGGGCCGTAAGAGCAGCAATACCGGAGAGCCTCTGGAGAATATTCAGACTAACCCGTTCGCCTGCAAGCAATACTCTCGTTTTTCCGGCTACTTCTCCCAGGACATCTCCCTTCTTGATCTTCGCCCCTTCGTCAAAAAACACCTTGAGAGAAACTTCGGAATCCAGAAGGCCGAAGACCTCTTTTGCAAAGGGAAATCCCGCAAGGACAAAGTTCCCTTTAGCAATATATAATGCCTTTGAACGGTTCTCATCCGGAACGAGGAGCATAGTGGTCACATCGCCATAGCCCAGGTCTTCATCGAGGGCACGCCTGATCATTTCTGAAATGACCGGTGGGATTTCCATCGGTACTATCTTCTCCTTAACAGCGAGAAGAGTCCCCAAAGACCGCCGATGACGGAAGTCAAAGCGACCGTCGAACGCCAGTCGAGCAGCGTCGTCATGTCCCCTTCCACTTCCTTTGCCAGGACCACGAGGGCCGCGCTCTTTTCGGATTTGACATTCTTCGCAGCAATGACGCCGGCGGCGCTCCTGTTCACGTTCGTCTCCTCACTTGATAGGGAGAAAGGAGAAAAAGAAAAATTTATAGAGGTGTTATTCCCTACGGTTATCGCGCTGATGCTTTGATTCAGGGAAACCTCGCTCCCCTTCAGTACGACGGAAGCGCACTGCGTCGACTCAATCCTCTCTCCATCGATGCTGAGCGCCCCGACCTGCTGCATCTCGACATGGCCTCCCTCGATGTTCCTCGCCGTGCTCTGACTGATGTTAATAAATTCACCTTCGATGATCTCAAGTTCTTTTTCCTGGATGTCCTGTTCTTCCTTTGCTATCATGCCTTCCCTCCAGCTTCACACAGTTTTCTGATATTTTCCTGAACCCGCTCCTTCTTCCTGAGACATTCTTCATATTTTTCTTTTTCTTTGTCCACTACGTCTTTAGGGGCCCTGCTGAGAAAGTCTTCATTCAGGAGCTTCTTGTTCAGAAATAAAATAGTCTGCTCGAGCTTGGCCCCCTCCTTCGAAAGTCTATCAACTTCCAAATCGATATTCAAGAGTCCTTCCAGGGGAACATAGACCTCCACATGCTTTCGCACCGCCGCGGCGGAACCTTTCGGTTTTCCCGCATCGCCGCCGATTGCGATTATGTCCGCCTTTGCGAGTTTCTTCAAATAAACGAGATTCTTTTTTAAGATCTTCTTCGTCTTTTCATTAAGGGTCTTCACCGAGACTTTCAGTTCTATGGACGGGGAAAGATTAAGTTCCCCTCTTATCGTTCTCACCCCGGTAACGGCCTCCATTATGACCGCCATCTCTTCCTCCGCCTTCTCATCCCGAAGTTGTCCTTCGGGATAACGAGCGATAACGATGCTCTTATCTTCAGAAGAAGGGCGCAGGTACCGCGCCCCTGCATGTTCTGATATCTGATTCCCCTCTTCGGACTTCCGACTTCTGATTGGGATATTCTGCCAGATCTCCTCAGTGACATACGGCATGAAAGGATGGAGCAGCTTCAGTGTATGGTCAAGCACGTACAGAAGGCATTCCTTGACCTGTTTCTTTTCATCCGTCTCCGCGTATAGAACGGGTTTTACCATCTCGATATACCAGTCGCAGAGTTCGTGCCATATGAACTGATAGATGCTGCCGGCGGCATCATTGAAACGATAGTCACCGAGCGAGCCGTTGATCTCTTGCGCTGTCGCCGACAGTCTGCTCAGGATCCACTTGCTCCCGATATCGAGCTTTCTTGTCTCTATTTTTTCAGGTACGGAAACGTCGGCGGCATTCAACAATATAAACCTGGAAGCGTTCCAGAGTTTATTCACGAAATGCCGATAACCTTCCACGCGCTCTTCCGCGAATTTCACGTCCCTGCCCTGCGCGGCAAATGCCGCGAGCGTGAACCGGAAGGCATCAGTGCCGTACTTGTCCATCATTACGAGCGGATCGATTACATTGCCTTTTGACTTGGACATCTTCTGCCCGGAGGAATCCCTCACCAGGGCATGTATGTAAACGTCTCTGAACGGTACCCCTTCCCTGAATTTCATCCCCATCATGATCATGCGGGCGACCCAGAAAAATATGATATCGAATCCGGTCACGAGGACGGACGTAGGGTAATACCGACTCAGTTCCCGGGTATCTTCCGGCCATCCCAGCGTCGAAAAGGGCCACAGCGCAGAGGAAAACCAGGTATCCAGTACGTCCTCGTCCTGCCGAAGAGCTGAACCGCCGCACTTTTCGCATTTTGCCGGTACCTTTCTCGATACGATCACCTCACCGCAGTCGCAGTACCACGCCGGTATCCTGTGACCCCACCAGATCTGCCTCGAGATGCACCAGTCATTGATGTTCTCCATCCATGCAAAATAAGTATTCTCCCAGGTCTTCGGAACGATATCGATCTCACCGTTTCTCACGACATCAATCGCTTTTTCCGCGAGTGGTTTGACTTTGACGTACCACTGCAGAGCGGAGATGGGTTCGATGACGGTCTTGCACCGGTAGCACTGGCTTATTGCATGGACATGCTTTTCCTGTTTCGAGATAAGCCCGGCTTCTCTTAAATCCTGTAATACGGCTTTTCTGCACTCATATCTGTCCATCCCCTCGTATTTCGCCCCGGCCTCCCCGGTCATCCTCCCGTCGGGACCGATCACGGATACGGCAGGAAGAGGCGGGTCCTGGCGTTTGGCGATTGCTTCGTCATTAAAGTCATGCGCCGGAGTGACCTTTACGGCCCCCGTTCCGAAGGCAGGATCTACCGCATTATCCGAGACAACAGGAATTTTCCTGCCGGCAAGAGGCAGAAGAAGGACTTTGCCTATGAGGTCACTGTAACGGGCGTCTTCGGGATTCACTGCGACCGCCGTATCGCCGAGCATTGTCTCAGGTCTGGTAGTCGCGACGATAATATGTCCGCTTCCGTCGATAAGGGGATATTTTATATAAGTAAGTTTTCCTTCGAACTCTTCGTGCTCGACTTCAATATCCGAGAGCGCGGTATGGCATCTCGGACACCAGTTGATGAGTCTCTTGTCGCGGTAAATCAGTCCCTGCTCGTAAAGACTTACAAAGACCTCTACCACGGCACGGGACAATCCTTCATCGAGAGTAAACCTTTCCCGTGACCAGTCGCAAGACGCTCCCAGCCTCTTGAGCTGATGGATAATTTTACCTCCGTATTCCTCCTTCCATTTCCAGACGCGCTCGATGAACGCGTCCCTTCCGAGCCAGTGTCTGTCCAGGCCCTCATTGGCGATCTGCCTCTCCACGACGTTCTGCGTGGCAATGCCGGCATGGTCCATCCCCGGCACCCAGAGCACGTCATAGCCGGACATACGCTTCCACCGGGCAAGAATGTCCTGTATCGTCGTATTGAGCGCGTGCCCCATATGGAGCGAACCGGTTACGTTCGGCGGAGGAATTACAATAGAAAAGGGTTTTTTGGAGGAGGAAGGATCGGCCTCAAAATATCTATCGGTCATCCAGCGGTCATACCACTTCTCTTCGACACCTTTTGGGTTGTAACTTTTGTTTAACTCTGTCATAACAAAGAAAGACGGGGAATCAGACTATGCCTTTTCCCCGCCCCTTCGATCAAAATGTAAAATTAATATTCGGATTTTATTCGTTCAATCTCTTTGGAGATCATCGTGCCGGCGAGATCGGGGACCGTTTCCCATATCACCTTCTCGACTTCCCTGGCTATGGATGAGACCGATTCTTTCATTATTTCCCTGAGGACTTTCTCTACAAGGTCAGGAGTGATTTCCCAGAGAATCTTCTCGATCGAATCTTTCATCACGGGTACAAGCTGAGAAGACACCATTTCCTTTACATCCATCGAGGACAGAAGGACCGACAACTGCTCGCGTACGTTTTTCTCGAAAGCTTCCCGAAGCTCATCACTGGAAGGCATGGGCACTTCCCGCATCACCGGCTCCCCTGCAGCTTTCCGAGGCCCGGTCTCTTCCTCAAGGACACTTTCCTCCGTCTCCTCCCGGATAAATTCTTCTTCGGATACCGCAAAAGCATCTTCTGTGCCGGTTTGCTCTTCTTCCATCACGGCTTCCGCGGCCCACTCTTCGTTTTCTGCCCCGGCCGTCTCTTCAAGGGTCCAAAGGTCTTCGGCATCCTCACCGATCCCGGCCAAGTCTGCTTCCACGGCGACATCTTCATCTCCGATTACCTCGAGTACTTCTTCTTCGTCTGAGTATTCTTCTTCCTGCAGTACCGCCTCTTCGGCGCCTCCTGAAGGAGCCATAGTAAGAGCGGCGTTAATTTTGCTAATCAACTCATGAGATTCAAAAGGTTTTATGACGGAATCATCCGCCCCCACTTTTTTGGCCACTCCTTCGTCGATCGGCTCGAAAGCTCCAGCCAAAAGTATCACCGGTATACCGGACGTGGCAGGGTCCTGTTTTATTTTTTCGCAGAGCTGGTATCCGTTCATCCTGGGCATCTCGATATCGGCCAGGACAATATCGGGCCTGAATGTCTCGAGCTCATTAAAGGCGTCTTCGCCGTTACCCACAGATCTGATCTCGAAATCTTCTTCTGCCAGAACCAGTTCCACGACCTTCTGGATGGTGATACTGTCATCTGCGAGCAAGAGTTTATGCGCCATTCGTCACCTCTTTAAGTGATTTCCGAAATTTTATTGTTAAGTACTGAAAAAGTCAAGACTTTTATGTCTCCACACCTCTATGCCGAACAGCCCGTTCAGCAGGAGGACACGCCTCAACCGCCGCCGCCGAATCCTCGTGAAGGGCCGGAAGAGGACAAACCTGTACCTGTTCCGGCTGAACAACAGAAAGAAGATATGAGTTTGCGCACGTTCTTCGATCTGCATTTCGGGCATTCAGAATCTCTTTCCGTAGCGCTCATCTTCTGAAGAAGTGAGAACTTCTCATTACATGACGCGCATATATATTCGTAAATTGGCATTTCTACCTCCTCAAATGTATTAAATTATGTATATAATATTACCCCCTGGTATTCAGTCAAGTCAACGCGCCTTCCCGTATAGAATCCTCCACCTGAACAAAAAGTCATGGTGAAGATCAGTTTTGAAGTAAAACCAATGAACTACCCCGCAGATCGGCGAGGTATCGAGACTAAAGCAGTTCCAACATTGTCATTCCGGCTTGTCCGGTCTCCTCTTCTCCTCGGTCGCCCCGGCGAATCGCTGAGGAAAGCGAATCCACCCGTATGCGGACAAGCTGGAGTGACAGAACGAGCAAAAGACGACCTCGACGGCAAAGCATTGAGGAATCTTTTGATTGAATATCGGCTTCTAAATCCGTGCGCTCACGAGTTTGAAGAAAGTGTTTTATTTTTTGCCGCAAGTCTTTGAAATCACAGAGAAATAACTCAGTGTCCCCTGTAGTTTGCGTTCTTTATGGTGAATTTGGGCCGATACATAATCACCGATAAAGTCGCGCGTTCACATACCTCTGGATTCTGATATAATGCTAATTATGAAAGAAGCCATGGTCTATGAAAAACTGGAGGACAACGGCGTCCGGTGCCATCTATGCGCCCATAACTGCGTGATCAAAAAAGGGCAGAGGGGAATATGCGCTGTACGCGAAAATACCGATGGTACGCTGTACAGCCTGGTCTACGGCAAAGTGATATCCCTCAATATCGACCCCATCGAGAAAAAACCGCTATTTCATTTTCTTCCGGGTTCCACCTCCCTGTCCATCGCTACGGTGGGATGTAATTTCCGTTGTAAACACTGCCAGAACTACGAGATATCTCAGTTTCCCCGGGCGCGCAAATTCTCCATCCCGGGAAAAGACATGTTACCTGAGGATGTGGTGAACGCGGCTCTGGCAAATCACTGCGAGAGCATATCCTATACCTATACCGAACCCACGATCTTCTTCGAATTCGCTTACGATTGCGCGAAACTTGCGAAAGATAAGGGCATAAAGAACGTTTTTGTCAGCAACGGGTATACCGGGCGGGAAGCCGTTAGGCTCATCGCTCCCTACCTCGACGCCAACAACATCGATTACAAGGGCTCCGAGAAGTTTTACAAGGAACTCTGCGGAGCAAAAGAAGGCCCTGTAAAAGATACGATCCGTCTCATGAAAGAACTCGGTGTCTGGGTGGAGGTGACCACCCTGATAATCCCCGACTATAACGATTCGGAGGAGGACCTTAAAAACATTGCTGAATTTATCTGTTCAGTGGATTCCTCGATCCCATGGCATGTGAGTCAGTTCCATCCCACATTCCAGCTCCTCGACAAGCCCCGTACCCCTGTGTCTACACTGAGGCGGGCGTGCGAGATAGGGTATAGGACCGGTCTCAAATACATCTATGAAGGGAATGTGCCCGGAGAGGACAGAGAGAGCACATTTTGTCCTTCCTGCAGTGAGAAACTCATTCACAGGATCGGTTACCGGATTCTTGAAGACAGGATGACGGGGAACGAGTGTCCTAAATGCGGGAATATTATCGAGGGGGTCTGGACGACATAACTAATTACAGTTCAAAGGGACGGTTTAAAAAAGCTGTGCGGCTCCCCGGGCGTCAGGAACTGGCAGTTTTATTGACAGTGTGTTTATTGGCCGGCACTGCATGGTCATTTCTGGAACTGGCTGAACATGTACAAGAGGGGTCAACCCGGGGTTTTGACGAAAAAATACTGCTTTCCCTGCTCAACCCGGACGATATTTCCGACCCGATCGGACCTCGGTGGGTCGAGGAACTGGGCCGCGACTTTACGGCACTCGGAGGTATCGGCGTACTGGCGTCCGTCTCACTGGCGGTGGTGGGATATCTGCTTCTCGAAAATAAACACCGCATTGCACTTCTGGTACTTTTGTCCGTCGGAGGCGGTATCATCCTGAGTCTGCTTTTAAAAGAAATATTCGGCCGCCCCCGACCGGAACTGGTCCCCCATGGATCATATGTCTTCACATCCAGTTTTCCGAGCGGACATTCCATGATGTCCGCTGTCACCTATCTCACCCTGGCAGCCCTGCTGGCACGTGTCCATAAACGCCTGAGGGTAAGGTTGTACCTGCTCCTGCTGGCGACACTTCTGACGGTCGTCGTCGGCATCAGCCGCATATATACCGGCGTACACTGGCCGACGGATGTGGTGGCCGGGTGGACTGCCGGCGCGTTCTGGGCCCTGCTCTGCTGGGAACTGGCCCGCTGGCTGCAGTTGAGAGGAAGAATCGAACAGGAAGGAGCAGATCCGGATTGCAATATAAATAGTAAATGAGAGAATGATCTCCCGTTGCCGAAGGAGATTCAACTTTCGGGAATTACACAAAATACCGGACGGGCGGCGCAGGCGGACAGCAGGGTAGATCATCTGACTGGAGTATTTTCGCAGGACCGCTTGTATCCGAGCAGGCTATTGCCTGAATACATTGAGAATCCTTAACTCAATACACAAGGAGGCCGTGATTTGACCCGGGAAAAAACCGGACGTGATATCGATGCAGAGGACCGGATTGTTTCAGAGGCCAGACTCTTGCGGGAAAAGAGGGAAAAAGGATACCGGGAGCAGGCGCTCAAATTATACCCCCCGATCTGCGCACGCTGCGGCCGGGAATTTGCGGGCAGGAATCTTCACCTGCTGACTGTCCACCATAAAGACCACAACCACGATAACAACCCCCCTGACGGCAGCAACTGGGAACTACTGTGCCTCTACTGCCACGACAACGAGCATTCGCGGTATCTGGATGCCTCGGAGTCTGATAAGCCGATCCCGGGCGAGCGCGAAGCACCCGGCAGGTACACACCGTTTGCAGATCTTAAAGACCTGCTGAAGAACAAGAAATAACTGTCGATTCGTCGGTCATTGCATAAACGGTATCTTCATATAGTTACTCCTTCTTATGCTGCCTAACTGATGACACCATAAGGAGGCCGGCATGACGGGAAGACTTTATTGTGACACCTGTTTCCCCTCACCTGCCTGAAGAATAACCTCGATATTTCATTCGAGTTAAAAGAATCTTTGTCCGCCCCCGTCGCCCCGGCAACTCGCCGAGGCGAGTGGATTCGCCTGCGGAGAAAACAATATCTGCATCTTTCGGGTTAATGTCTACATCACAAGGTTTCAATCAGCTACTACGATAAATCTGTTATAATCATCTGATGTTTGAGTCCATAATGCTCGGTATCGTGCAGGGCCTGACCGAGTTCCTGCCCGTCAGCAGCACCGCCCATCTGATCCTCTTCCCATGGTTTTTCGGCTGGGGGGGGACGGTTGATTCACTTACATTCGATATCGCGCTCCATGCGGGTACGCTTTTCGCGCTCGTCGTCTATTTCCGTAAAGATTGGATCGATCTCTTTTTCAGGAAGAAAAGACTTTTCTTCCTGATCGTGGTCGCGACGTTGCCTGCGGCTGCCGCCGGCATCCTGTTTGGCGACCTGGTGGAGCAAAGTCTCAGAAGTCCGTATATCATTTGTTTATCCCTCGTGTCTATCGGCATCTTCATGTTCGTGTCGGAAAGGATGTATAAGCACAGAAAGATCGAAGACCTCACCCTGTTCGATGCCGTCGTAATCGGCATATCACAGGCTGTCGCACTCATACCCGGCGTTTCCAGGTCGGGTATCACAATTTCTTCGGGGTTGTTCCGGGGACTGGAGCGGCGGGCCGCCGCGAGGTTCTCTTTTCTTCTTTCTACGCCGGTGATTGCCGGGGCGACGCTCCTCCATGGGATAAAGATGTATAATGGGAAAACCGTTTACGACATTCCCATATTCGCGGCGGGATTCGTGGCATCGGCCGTTACGGGATTTGCCGCGATCGGGTTCCTGCTCAATTTCTTCAGGAACCACACGGTCAATGTCTTCGTCTATTACAGGATCGCTCTCGCGATTGTTATAATAATAGGGCTATGGCTGAAAGGGTAAGGAGAACAAGAGACGAGATACTCGGGGTCATCTCTGTCTTCGGCAGCATTTATCTTGGTCTGAGTCTCTACAGTTATTCCATGTGGGACCCTTCTTTCTCCAACTATACCAAGGCCCCGGCAATGAATTACGGAGGGATAGTAGGCGCTTATCTGTCCGACCTGGCCATGTCGAGTGTAGGCATTTCTTCTTTCGCCCTTCCCGTCTTTCTGCTTGCGTACGGCATAAGAAGGATCCTGTCTAAGAACAGGCACAAAACATATCTGGTCGGAGTCCTGCTGTTTATCTTTTCTTCTTCCCTGATGGTCTCGCTCCTGCTTTCCACTTTTCATCTGAATATCGAACCCGATACCGGAGGGATGGTCGGCAAAGTCTTTTCCGGCTTCCTCAAAAAGTACATTTCCCTTCCGGGTGCATACATCTTTTCATTTTCCGCGTTTCTATCTTCGGTTATCCTGCTTAGTCCCGTCTCGGTGACGTCGCTGGCCCTGAGGACAAAAACGGGCAGACCCGTCACCAGGCAGCGCAAATCCGCAAAGGCAATAATAGAAGAGGAGATCCTCATGCCCGCTCAAGAGAAGGCTAGAGAAGAACCCGTGCTCGCTGAGCCCCCCTCGCCCGAGCCGTCGAAAGAACGGGATCTGAAGGCCTATCACGTCCAGGAACCGATACCGGGTACGGGATATACCCTTCCCTCGGTAGAACTCCTTACCTTTTATGACACATCTTCCGTCCGGACCCAGAAGGACGAGCTTCTCTCAAACTCCTCCCTGCTCGAAAGCAAACTCGCCGACTTTGATGTTGAAGGCAAAATAACCCATGTCCATCCCGGTCCCGTGGTGACGATGTACGAGTTCGAGCCAGCCCCGGGGGTAAAGATCAACCGGGTTGTCTCACTGGCAGATGACCTCGCCCTCGCCCACAAGGCCCAAAGCCTCAGAGTATCTCCCATCCCGGGAAAAGCGACAATCGGCATCGAAGTCCCGAATAGAAACAGGGAGGTCGTCTCCCTGCGGGAGATAATCTCCTCGGAGAACTTCAAAAAGAGCCGCTCCAAGATCACTCTCGCACTGGGCAAAGACATCTTCGGCAATCCGGTCGTTGCAGATCTCGCAAAGATGCCCCATCTCCTCGTAGCCGGCTCGACCGGCGCAGGGAAAAGCGTATCGATGAACTCGATGGTCATGAGCGTCCTTTACAAGGCAAGTCCGGCTGAAGTAAAAATGCTCATGATCGATCCGAAACTTCTCGAACTCTCAACATATGACGACATACCTCATCTTATCTCCCCGGTCATCACAAACCCCAAAAAAGCCTCCGAGGCCCTGAAGAAAATGGTTTTCGAAATGGAGCGAAGATACAGGCTGCTC
>JBECKU010000004.1:0-2935 GCA_040235385.1 Candidatus Sulfobium sp.
CTCATACCCTGTGCCATTGCAACCAGAGAAAGCACTCCACCGGCAAGAATAGCAAAGCCCCGCAACGCAGGGGCCCGCCCGGGCAAGAGGAGGCCGAACCCGGTTATAAGGTCAACCGCGAGAAGGCATACGGTGGCAAGGAACATCACGCCCATCCAGTTCATACCGATCAACTCGAGAGCTATGGCAAGTGTGCCGGTGCCGCCGTGGCCGTAAAAGCGGCCAAGGAAGAAGACGGTCCAGAGGGCTATACCCGTACCAAAAAGGATTTTCGGTGAAATGCGGCGTTTTATAAAGGGAACCGAGTAAGCACGCAGGAAAACATAGACATGCATCAATGTGACGATCGACAGAAGAATAGTCCCAAACACAAGTCCTCCCAAAATAAATAGGGACACATCCCATTTAAAATATGTTCAGCAGGCTTCGATCAATAGAGCGAAACTTATTTACCCTATACTTGATGGATAAATGGGATGTGTCCCTATTTATTTTTGTCCGAAGACTACTTCTCTCTCTTCCATATCCACCTTGTCCACACGAAGGGTCAATTCCTGACCAATCTTGAAGACTTTGTTCGAATGCCGGCCGCGCATGGTCAGGTTCCTGTCATTGAACTCGTAGTAATCGTCCGTCATGTGGGAGACATGGAGGAAGCCCTCAACATAAAATTCCTTGAGCCTCACCCTGATCCCGTAAGGTGTTACTCCTACGATCTTCCCCTCGAACTCCTCACCCACCTTATCTTTCATAAACCAGACCCTCATCGCGTCGACGACTTCCCTCTCAGCCTCGTCCGAAAGCCTTTCCATGCGGGAGGAACTGAAGGCGATCTCCGGGAGAAGCGCTTCGAGTTGCTTCGTCCTTTTATCGGAGAGCCGCTTTCTCGCAATCGCTTCCCTGAGAATCCTGTGCACTACGAGGTCCGGATAGCGGCGTATGGGTGAAGTGAAATGGGTATAAGAATCCGAAGCCAGCCCGAAATGGCCGGCGTTTACGGGAGAGTATCGGGCCTGCTTGAGGCTTCTGAGGACGATATAATTGATGACTTCCTCCTGGGGCGTGTCTTTGATCGACTTGAGGAGTTCGGAAAAATCCTTCGGGCTCTTGAATGACTTTTTTGAGGCAATTCCGAGAGGTTTCAGTACGCGCATGATGTCTTCCAGTTTCATGGGGTCGGGCGGTTCGTGTATCCTGTAAAGACTCGGCACCCCGAGTTCCTCGAGATATTCCGCGACCGACTCATTAGCAGCAATCATAAATTCTTCGATGATCATATGAGCGAAATTCCGCTCTGCCCGTATGATCGCTTCAGGGTTCCCCTGCACGTCGAGGAGTATCTCCGGCTCCGGGAGGTCGAAATCCAGACTGCCCCGCCGTAGCCTGTTCTCCCTTAGGATGCTGCAAAGCTCTCCCATCAATTCGAAATCCTTTAGCAGGTGGTCATATTTTTTGCGCTCCTCTTTATCCCCATCGATCAGTATCTTCCTCACAGAGGTATAGGTCATCCTCTCATTGCTCCTGATGAGACTGGGATAAAACCTCGCGCCTTTTTTTTGCCCCTGCCTGCTGAAGTCCATCTCCACGGTGAAGGCCGGCCTGTCGACCTTCGGCCTGAGGCTGCAGAGGTCTTCGGACAATGTCTTCGGGAGCATGGGAATGACCCTGTCCGGGAAGTAGACGCTCGTCCCCCGCTGTCTTGCCTCCATATCTATGGCAGAATCCCACGGGACATAGAATCCGACATCCGCGATATGGACCCGGAGACTGTACCCGTGCTCAGTCAGGGAGACGGAGACCGCATCGTCGAAGTCCTTGGCCCGCTCTCCGTCTATGGTTACGACATGAAGGTCCCTGAGGTCTTTTCTTTTCCGCGACCTTTCTTCCGGCTCGCGGCGGGCCTTAAGCTGTTTTGCCTCTTCATTTACGGGCGAGGGAAACTTTCTGGGAAGACTGAATTCATCGATTATAGCTTCCACCTCGGACCCCGGATCTTCAGGCTCCTCGATAACTTTGACCACCTTCCCGGAAGGGGGCCTTTTGTCGGTGGGATATGAAAGGATCTCGGCAACTACTTCATCACCATGTTTGGCCTTCCCCTTGTCCTTGGGGGCTATATAGATATCGAACCGGACCGATTTGCTTTTGGGGCGCACATAGATCGCGTTTTTTGTAATATCCAGTTTTCCCGCGATCCGCTCATGGGCCCGCTCCAGTATCCGGATGATCCTGCCCCCGCGCTTCTTCCAGCTTTCCACCCGTGCGACGACCCTGTCTCTGTTCATCGCACCGGAGGTTGCTCCCTGGGGCACGAAGATATCTCTTTCCCCGGGTTTTTCCGGGATCACAAAACCATACCCTTCCCGGTGGGCTTCGAAATAGCCGGTGACGAGGTTCATGTCCTCGGCAGGTCCGTACATGCCTTTCCGAGTGCGGATGAGATCGCCCTCATTTACCATATCCCTGAGGATCCTCTTGAGCGACCTCGTCTCGGGCTTGCTCAACTCCATCTTCTGGGCTATTTCCCTGAAGGACAGCGGTTTCCCCGTACCCTTGCGGAAAAAGGCTGAGACTGTTTCTTTGGTCGGCATTATGTTGTCAGGCTGCTATTTCCTGTACCAGTTGCCGCTGGGATCCTGGACCCACCAGCCCTTTTTTGCAGAATCCCGCCGGATCGCTGCAAACTGCTCCTTTGCCTGGGGCAGGACCTGTCTCATATTTTCTTCGTTTTCTGGGAGTCTGTTTATCCTGATTATCGCCCGAGCCATACCCCGCATAACGGTGCTGCGGTTTGCATTTTCTTCTTCAATGACCTTCCGGTCACCCGGAGTCAGCGCCGGTTCATTCCGGATGACCAGCAGTCCGCCGTTACCTTCACCTACGGCGCCTGCGTTTCTGAGCCGCTCGGTTTCCGGATATCTGGCGCCCATATCCC
>JBECKU010000040.1:0-4484 GCA_040235385.1 Candidatus Sulfobium sp.
AGCCTATACAGCATCTTTGGCTTGTTTCACATCACGAAGTTTATCAGCAGTTCACATGTGTTGGTCATGCCATCAAGCCCGGCACCTTATCCGCCTCGATGCTGGCAGATATGTCATCGCCTCACGGCTTTGATTAAACCCTTATGGGTCAGGTTACCCTTTTCCTGTCCGCACTTGATTCAGGACAGTAGGCTACCCCTAACGGAATAGAGGGTTTCCCTAATCACAATGCTCAGTGATTTGAAACAATTACGTATGCGACTTCTTGTCGCACTTTGTTTCTGTGAGTACATCGCGCATATAATTCACATTTGAATAATGGGGGCACATTCCATTTATTAATAATTGACACCTGCCGCGATAATCTACAGAATTCTTTATGCCAAGGATCGGGAGGGCTCGATTTTCCCACTTAAAGAGGATGCCGTTCTTCGAGGCTTATTACCCCGAAATTATCACAGGACCGGTGAGAGTACGAAGGAATTTTTCGATCTGGCCCAGCTCCACATCGCTCAGTCCTCCGTGCTCAATTTGAGGTGTCCGAAATTCCGGTTTGAGGTCACGGTAGAATTCAAGGACCTGCCTCAGCGTGTCGAACTGCCCGGCATGCATGTACGGGGGCCTCTCCGCAACATTGCGCAAGCTCGGCGACTTGAAGGCCCCGACATACTCAGAGACGTCTGTATTCATAAAGCGGAGTTCGGCACAATCACCATGCGGTGCATCGCTGTAAGTGCCGGCGCAGTTGAACTCGTCCATCAGCACCTTCGGGATGCCATCGGCCCTGCCCCTGTCGTGGGGCAGTCCGGCAGGGTCCGGTACGTGAATGACCTGAAAATCGCTGTCGGAGAAGAGAGGGCCGTTGTGGCAGTTGATACATCCCGCCTTCCCGATAAAAAGCCTCAGGCCTCTAACTTCATCGGCGGAAAGAGTTTGCTCCATTGTTTTCCTGTCGCCCTTGAGCAAGGCGGCGACGTAACGGTCAAAAGGGGATTCATCCGGGATAATAGTCCTTACAAAGGCCGCTATCGACTTGCCCACATTTACGTAAATGCGATTTATGGAATCTCTTTCTTCCCTGGGCATGAAAACCCATCTTTTCAGCGCAGCCGTGTCCTCCGGCGTAGGACCCGCATGCAACTGCAAGTCCTTTTCGGAAAAATCCGGCAGAGGGCCGAAGATTTCTTCATACTGCTTTCGATAGTATTTGACGACCACGGATACGCATTGCGTCCTTGTGAACCCGTGTTCACGCGGATTCTCAATGGGCGCCAGCGCTTGAGACCAGAGGCTGTCTTTTCTTCCATCCCAGAAAAACCAGGGGTTATAGGCCATCCCAAGGAGCGTCATGGACCGCCTCGTGCCCATCCCCATGCCGTGGGCAATTGGCAGGTCATCCGTAAAATTCATGTCAGGACGGTGGCAGGTGGCGCAGGAAACCTTCATGTTTCCGCTGAAGCGGTCTTCGGAAAAGAACTTTCTCCCCAACTCGGCCGCCTTCGGGTTGTCCGAGAAGGCATTCGATGGATCTTTCGGCAGGGGTGGGAGAGAACCGAGCCAGAGCGAGCGCAGTACGGCAACGTCCGACTGATTCCAGGCATGCAGATCGTCAGGCCGGACGTTTCGGGCAAAAAGAAAAGAAAACGACAGGAAGACCCAGGTCGAGAAGAGGAATGTGAAAGCCGCTCTCTTCACCTGTGACTTCTCCATGGCCATCCTGCAACAGCATCGAGCCCCTCTCTGCTTGGGGAGTCAAGAGAATGCACTTGTAACAACTTTATATCGCCTGCAATCATTTCAGAAGAAGGTTAAACGTAACGGTGTCCTCTTTGCCGTCCGCCTTGATGTGAAAGTTAAGCACCCACCAGCCCGGCATGCTGAACCTTATTCCCCCGACGAGATAGAGACCTTCTCCAAGTTCCCGGGTGACTGCGGGTTCTGTCGGAAGGCCGTGACCGTGCTGGGGCATGCCGCCGTCTATGGTGATTTCAGCGCCGCTCACGGGCTGCCCGTCGGGCGTCTCCACTTTCAGCTGCCATTCGTGCATTCGGTTGATCACAATGGGATCAAGCTTGCTGGTGAAGGAAACTTTGAAGACCTTATGGCCGGAGAGCCTTGTCGTCGACAGATCAAGATCTGACGGCAACGGCATGGCGGTCATCGTCTCCGTATTGTGGCCCGTGATGTCCCCGAGATCGAAAGTAGCGCTGTCCTCCAGGGAATTCTTTTTTACCTGGATTTTGAGTTCCCAGTGCCCGCCCTTGATAAGATTTATATTGCTGACGCTGTAAATTCCGCCACCGCGTTCCATGATCGCCGGTTCCTCGAAGACGCGGTGTCCCAGGGACGGCATCAAGGGAGTAACTGCGAGCTTGGCACCGGCAACGTCCTTATCATCTTTGTCATGGATTATGATATCCACCGTGTTCGCTCCTACTTTGAACTTACCCCCTTTTGCGATCAATTCGACTCCGAACAGGCCATTATCCGTTACTTTGAATAAACTTTCCTTGTAATGTCTTTGAGGATCCTGCGGTTCTGCATTATTTGCGTGGACCGCCAATGGATAAAGTAGTGCCAATAGCAAAACGATCGCGGTTTTCATCCGGAGCACCTCCGCACCTTCTTGAAGTAGTCTGAATATATGGTATCATGCCCGATCTTATTGTCAATTATGAGAATGTCTTTTCCAGGGAGAATCAAACCAGGACTGCATGATGCGCTTCCGACGATCGTGATGAAGGCAGGCTTGACAGTCTCAGCTTATAGTGATATGTACATATCATATCAGGGCATGCATCACAATCAGAAGGAGGCCGGAGGAGTACCGGTCCGGACCGTGTTCAAACCCTTATCGAGAGAAAGGAGAAAAGAAGCCATGAGTGAGGCAGGCGTGCTGGATAAAACGTACAATACGATCATCACGGGAATGGTGGCAACGGGACGCGCCCCGCACTACACCGAGATCGCGGAGGCGATTGAAGTCCCGGTCGAAGAGGCCCGAAAGGCCCTTCACGACCTTATGTCCGCGGGAATTCCGGGCATGTGGCTGTTTCCTGAGACCGATTATATAAGCAGTTTCGCGCCCTTCAGCAATCTCCCCACACAGTACAGGATCACCGTCGGCGGCGAGCAGAAGTGGTTCGGCCAGTGAGGCTTCGAATCGCTGGCGGTCTGCTGGCTTTTTCCCGGAAAAGTGGTAACGATCGAGGCTCCCTGTCTTGACTGCGGAGACCCCGTTCGTCTGGAGATGAAGGACGGGGCTGTCCTGAAGGCCGATCCGGAGGAGATCACGGGGTATGTGTCCGTCCCTTTTTCAAAATGGATGGAACGCTTGCCCCATGCCTGAAGCACCATGAACCTCTTCCGGTCGGAAGAGCACATAAAAAACTGGAAAGGATACAAGCCCGGGACCGAGGGAGGTATCGTTCCACTTAAGGACCTGGTCGGGCTGTTTTCGCTTGATTTCATGCGGAGACGGCTGGACGCAGACTATGTTTCGCAAAGCGGGGAGTATGTTAAGGGTTTTCTCTCCGTAGTCGCAGAAGTGGCAAAGAAGAGTCCCTTCTGGGCAATTGAACCTCAGACGTAAAGAGATAAGGGGGGCGGGCGCCGCCCCCTTACTTAAAGGGTATTCGAGGAGACAAAAAAGGGACAGGCTGCTTTTTCGACTTTGTTCATTGTCTCTGATTTCCAGTCGTAACCCTCTAAACTGTTAAGCGCTGTACGGATGCGACTTTTTGTGAGTACATCGCGCATATGACGCACAACTTGACCTGTCCCCGCGCAGGTTTGCCGGTCCAATACTTCTCTTATTTTTTCTAAAAGTTCGGAGGGCCCGAGCGGCTTGGGCACAAAGCCTATTCCCATCTCGAATAGGCCTTTTTGTCGATTATTTCCGCGGCATGTCCGCTCATAAAAACCGCCCTGATGAGCGGGTTTATCCCCTTTATCTCTTCATAGGCCTCCCTCCCGTTCTTCCTCGGCATCGTTACATCCAGCAGGAGCAGATGGACGGAATCCTGTTCTCCCTGAATTTATGTACGGCTTCCTCCCCGTCGGACGCTTCGATAACCCTGTAGCCGGCCTTTTCGAGCACATGCTTATGAGACCTCTTACCTCTTCGCTGTCCTCCGCCACAAGCACGGTTTCCGTTCCTCCCTTCGGAGGCGATGCCGCCGTCTGTTGTCTTTCTTCAACTTGATGGTTATGGCGAGAAAGATTATTGAAAATATTTTTTCGCAGTGTCCCGACTTTTCTTGACAAATATATTTAATCTCGGTTAAATTACTTTCTCGTTCTTTGAAAACTGGAAAAGGTGCGTAGCATATCTGTCAATTTCGTGAAGTATAAGTTAACCAGTATCAAATGAGAGTTTGATCCTGGCTCAGAACGAACGCTGGCGGCGTGCCTAACACATGCAAGTCGAACGGGGATAGTTTGTAGCACAAAGAGTTCATAGTTCATGGCTCATAGCAAAGGCA
>JBECKU010000044.1:0-12973 GCA_040235385.1 Candidatus Sulfobium sp.
ATCAATTTCTGGAGGATTATCCTGCCGGTTTTCATATCACCTATTTCTACAAAGGCGAACCCCTGCTTCAGCAGGGAACCGGCTGTCTTGTCGCTCTCCGGGTATTTTTTAAGTACGGTCTCATATGCGAGGATGGCGCTCTCATAGTCCTTCTCCGCGTAATACGTCTCCGCGATCCAGAACTGGGCGTTATCCGTCAGATCATTCGGGGGATAATCCCGTATAAAGGCCTCAAACTTATCTCTGGCTTCTGTGTATTTATTTTCCTTGAAAAGCTGATAGGCGGCTTCATAGGCCTTCAGCCGCTCATCGGAGACTGCTGCTTCCCCGGCCGGACCGGTTTCACCGGTTCCGGGCGTGACTTCTTCCTGTGCAGGCTGCTGCTCCGGGGGAATAACGGTGCCCGAAGGCGGACTGGAAGGGGACTCCCCGGGTGTGGCGGGTTCGTATCCGAGCTTTTCCCTGAGAGCCCGCATGCGGGACTCGACGCCGGCTACCTGAACCCGCAGGAGATCCCTGTCTGCTGCAGCCTCTTTCAAAATTTTTTCCTGATAATACTTGTTCTCTTCAAACCTGCCCCTTAATTCCTGGAGACCCATCGATATCTCGGAAAGCCTTGAATTGATCTCCGTCTGGCTCTCCCGTACCGCAGCGAAGGATTCCATCCCAGCAGAGGTTTTCTTTAGCGTATCGACGTCTCGTGAAACAGCGGAAATCTGTTTCTTCATATCGAATACTTCCCGCTTCAGGAACTCGACATCCTGCCTCACCTGATCGCCACCCGTGGCGCACCCGGCCACCAGAAAAACGAGGAGAAAGAAGGGGATGAACTTATTCACTATTTGCCTGCCTTATTCATTACGACAAAATGTGCGCGCCTGTTCTTCTGCCAGCATTCCTCGTCAGATCCCATGCAGAGCGGTTTTTCTTCACCGTAACTGATCGTCTCGATTCTTGACGATGAGACTCCGAGCGAGACGAGATAATCCTTCACCGCATTCGCTCTGCGATCGCCGAGTGCCAGGTTGTATTCGTTCGTGCCCCGCTCATCAGTGTGACCCTCCACAAGGATTTTTGCGTCAGGGTTATCCATCATCCAGGAAGAAACTTTCTTGAGTTCCGGTTTATACATGTCCTTGACGTTGTATTTGTCGAAATCAAAAAGGATGTCATTGAACATCCCCTCTTTTTCCATCATTCTTCTCGAGGCCATCTCACTTTCTTCGACGGATTCCACCTTCGAAGCCATCTTCTGTTCCGTAACCTCTTCGGCAGAGGGGGCTTTTGCCCCTTCTTTCATCTCCTGAGACGGCTGTTGCTCCGGCTGTGTTACCGTCCGCTGTTTGCACCCGAATCCAATTGAGACAAGCAAGATAAGTACGGAAAATACCAAAAATCTCTTCATCTTCTTCCTCCTAGATTAATTTAATTTCGGAGACCATCCGGGCCCATATGCCTTCAGGTCTTTCGGCGTAATTCTTCTTTGAGATTCCCCATTCGCCCTCATGATATAGATGCCTTTCGTCCCGCTCCTGTCGGAGGAAAAAGCAATATACCTCCCGTCGGGTGAAAAGGACGGGTCTTCGTTATTGCCGCTCACGGTAAGCCGCAGGAGATCAGAACCGTCCGGCTTGATCGTGAAAATCTGATTTTTTCCTCCCTCCCTTCCCGAAAAGACTATCCTGTCACCGGTAGGAGACCAATCCGGGGAGGTATTGTACGAGCCTTCAAAAGTTACTCTTCTGGTGTCGTTGCCGTCGGAACGCATGACATAGATCTGGGGGCTGCCTCCACGATCGGAGACATAGGCGATGTATTTGCCGTCAAAGGAAACAGCAGGAGAAACTTCAATTCCATAAGACGATGTTATCCTTCTGATCTTTTTATCACGCGTATCGAAGATATACAAATCCGGGTTTCCGGCCTTCGATGATGACAAGACAAAAGAGTCCCCATCCGGGAAAAAGTCACCTGCCATATTCACGCCCTTTGAGGAGAATGCCCTCCTTTCTGTCATTTGCAGAAAGTCTAGCAAATATACGCCCCATTGTCTACCCCGTTCTGATGAATAGATGATCTTTGAACCGTCTGAAGACCAATGGGGGGTCAATACGAGATCCCCTTTCAGACCGAGACGCCTCAACCTGTTGCCGTCCCAGTCCATGACATAGATGCTCTTGTCATTCTTTTCTTCACCGACAAAGGCGATTTTTGTCTTGAAGATGCCGGGGTGTCCGGTAAAGGCCGTGTAAATATCGTTAGCAATGCTGTGCGACAGCAGGCGTACCAGTTCTTTCCCGGCCCGGTACTGCTTTCGGAAGACTTCTTTCCCCTCAAAGGTGTCGTACAGGGCAACAGTCGCGGTCAACTTATCGTTTCCGGCAACTTCCCCTTTAACGACCGCCTCTATCCCGAGGGGGGTCCAATTGAGGGGATTGAACGGCTGGGTGATCGACTCCAGATAGGAATTTTTGTCGATCGGAACGAAAAGGCCGGTAAAGGAAAGATCATCGCGTATGATTTCGGAGATTTCCCTGCCCGCAGGTCCGGGGAGATCGTAAATCGCGATGGGCAATTTCTTTATTGCCGGAGAAGTGATGTCAATATAGATCTTTGCCTCGGCAGAGTGGCCATAAAAGAAAGAACAGAGGAAAAATACTATAGACAATAATGAAAGTGACAGAACAGGAATTTGTGATCGAAACCTTCCCGCGCTTACAACTCTCCTATTTATCGGCTGACTTCTGTATTCTTTTTTCATGGGTAAAACTTTATCCCGATTTCCATTTCATAGGGCGGCGGCGAAACAGGAGACGCTTCTGCTATGGTCTGGAGCGCATATCTGTCAAAAAACCTGTTACCTGAACTCTTTTCTACCTTCTGTACCCTCAATGTCCCGTCTCTCCCGATCTTCACCGAGATGATTGCCTCAAGGTCTTTGTCGACAATATAATCAGGAAGGCCCCATTTACTCCAGATCTCTTCGGACACCTTGCCGATGTAAGTCGCCTCACCTATTGTGCCTGCCTCGCTGTCGAAGGAATTTCGCGGGTTTTTCGAGTTATCCAGACCGGGATTATTCCCGATAGATATCATGTTGCGTAATTCAACGATCTTCTTTATATTTTTCTTTGCCTTGATCGCACCGATGCTGTCTTCGATTCGTCGTTCGTCAATTTTATCAGGTTTCGATTTCTTTTGCGGACTTTTTTCCGCGGGTACAAGAGGCTCTTTTACGACGGCCGCCTTCTTTTCCGCTTTCACGATTTTTTTCGCCGGTACGGACTCCTTTACCGGTGAGACGGCTTTCTTGCCGGAACTCCCAATGTTCTTTTTCTGTGACACGCTCCTCATATCGACAATCCTGACAACATAAGGAGACGGCAGATGCATCTGACTGGTATGTTTCAACACGATGAAAGATAGAAAAAAAATCGCCAGATGAAGAGCCGCTGATACGGCTGCGGTCTTCTGAAGACTCGGCGCCCTCATTTCAAATCGAGTTTCGGCTCCGTGACCATCCCGAGCTTTTCAATACCGGCTTCCTTAATTTCTCCCATCACCTCTACGACCAGACCATATGGGACATCTTTATCCGCCTTGAGAAAAATATTCGGGTTCAACCTGCTGACCGCTTCCAGTTTCCGTCGCAACTCGGGAATCGAGATGCGCGTATCGTTCATATAAACAGACCTGTCTTTACGAATAACTACAGATATCCGTTCTTCCGTAGGCAGGTCCTTTCCCTTTGCTTTGGGAAGGTCGACGTCGACCCCCTGCTGAAGGAGCGGGGCCGTAACCATGAAGATGACGAGGAGCACAAGCATAACATCAACCAACGGGGTTACATTGATCTCTGAGAGAGCGCTTTTATTCCTGGTCGTCTTCACCGGCTCTCCATAGAGAATAATTCGATCAGATCTTCGGAGAAGTCCTCCATTTCGATGATCATCTTTCTGGACATACTGAGATAGTAATTATAGGCGATTACCGCCGGGATAGCGGCAACGAGACCCACGGCGGTTGCGATAAGCGCCTCCGCAATTCCAGGGGCAACGATTGCAAGGGAGGCCGAGCCCGCCGCGCCGATCCCATGGAAGGAATTCATGATACCCCAGACAGTGCCGAATAACCCTATGAAGGGGGTTGTAGAGCCTGTGGTTGCGAGAAAATTGAGATATCTTTCGAGCTTTACGGACTCCAGAGTTTCATACCTTCTGAGCAGCCGTTTGACCTCGTTCCGGTCCCTCGGAGCTTCATCGGTGTACACGGACTTGAAGACATTCGCTATAGGGCTCAGGGACATGCTCTTCGTGGCCTTGAACAGGTTTTTAGGGTCCCTGCTCGCCCGATAGGAGCGCAGGAATTGCTCGGATTCCTTATTTGCTTTTGAGAAGTACCTCTGCTTGAAAAAAATGATCGCCCAGGAGACGACCGAAAAAAAGAGCAGTATGAGCAAGACACCCTTTACGACAAGCCCTGCCTGGAGGACAAGGGCAAAAACAGAATCTTTCATAATGGTCACGTTCCTCTCAAAAGTTTCCTTTGAATTTAAAAAATCTGAGGTAAAAAGTCAAATTAAGTTTATTATATTATATTACAGTATATAATGTGCGTACGGTTTTCCAGGATATGACATGCTGATTGCCATTGATATAGGCAACTCATCGATAAATATAGGGTTTTTTTCTTCAGCCAGGCGTGTGGTCAGGAGAATAGAAACATATCCACTCAGGAGCTGCGAAGAATATCGCTCTCTCCTGAGCGGGTGGATGGCCAAAAGTGGTTTAGAAAAAAGCCCCTTAGGCGGTATAATATCTTCTGTCGTCGGAGACCACGCAGATACGTTACGGCAAGCCCTCGTCAGGATTGCTGACCAAGGCGATATCGATATCGTAAATGTAAGTCATCTGCTTGATTCAGGTCTGAAATTTACCATAGACAGACCGGATGAAATCGGCCCTGACAGAATCGCGGCCGCTGTCGGCGCCTCTTCCCTATACGGGGTTCCGGTTGCCGCAGTGGATTTAGGAACGGCAACGACCATCACGGTCGTCGACAAGGATTTTCAATTGGCGGGCGGTGCTATAATGCCTGGAATGGGACTGATGGGCGAAATGCTGGAGAAGGGGACTTCGAGGCTGAAAAGGATAAAAGTATGGGAGCCGCAGACCGCACTCGGTAAGGATACCGACGGTTGCATCCAGTCGGGCGTGTATTATGGAACTGCAGGTGGTGTCGACAGGATCCTCGCCGAGATCGAGGAAGAAATGGGATGCAGTCTGCAAGTGGTTGTGACCGGCGGTTATGGCCATTCTGCGGACAGATTTCTCAGGAAATCGCATGTATTCAGTCCCGAGCTTGTTCTGGACGGGTTAAAGATACTCTATGAAAAAAACAGGAGACTGTGAATTGTGTAAAGATCTCCCGCGTAGGTGAATGTAGGGGATTGAGATCCTTGAATCCCGTGCTCGGAATTTTCAGCCCGGGGGCGCTTATGTTGAGATCTAATCGTTGCAGCAGGTCTGTGCCGCCGGATCATGCTTCAAAATACCTGAGGGAGGTTTGAAAATGGAGATCAAGAAGGTTTTGTTTGCAACGGATTTCACGGAGGGCTCAAACAATGCATTACCGTATGCGGTCGATATTGCCAGGAGATATGGAGCAAAGCTTTATCTGATGCACGTTATTTATGATATCGAGAGGAGCGCTGGATGGTACGTTCCACACAGGCCTCTCGATGAGATTTACAGCGATATGGAGAAGAGCGCCATGAAACAGCTCGAGAAAAGTTTCATCGACGAGATGAGAGGGTTCAGTGATATTCAGCATGTCGTCTCGAGAGGTGTTCCTTACGAAGAGATTGCAAAATTTGCAGGAGAAAATAAAATCGACATCATAGTCGTTGGGACTTATGGACGAACCGGTATGGACAGGTTACTTTTCGGAAGCACCGCGGAGCAGATAGTCCGCAGCGCTCCCTGTCCTGTCCTCACTGTGAGAATCCCGAGGCACTAGAATGTGTCAGTAAATGCGGGTTTATATATCAGAGAACGCTTTTGTAGAATTATTGTTAGGATCAGCGGAAGTATACAAGCGGGAATGTCTCGGGTATCTTCTGGGATATAAACTGGAGGACAGGTTCATTATCGAGCACGCCTTCAGCTTTCAGACCGCCTGCAGAAAACCGAAGGGAGTTGTGTCTCTCGACAGGAGCCACAAGAAAATCGAGCCGATTCTCGCCCTGTTCGACCGTCTCCAGATAGTAGGGGATTTCCACTCCCATACCCAGTTCGGAGCGACGAAAGGTCTGCCTGTCCCCAGTGCCGAAGATATTGCGGGGATGATATCGGACCACATTTATTTGATAGTTGCGATCAATAATAACAGGAAGACCATGAGGTGGGCTGAAAACAGGGACTGCACTATATCGGGCTCGGCAGATAAATTTTTTTTTAAGATATCAGCGTATTTCCTCAACGGCAACAGCGCTCTCAGAAAGGCCAAGATACATTGTCCGTTCCCTCCGAACTTCTGACCGAATAAATTGCTGAATTCAAGGCAAAGCCGGGAAAGTTTCTAAATTGACTTTAAAAAAATTCTTTATACTTTCGATTATCGTTCACGGGGTAATCATATTATGCGTTTATTTTCTTCCCGTTACGAGTGAACAAAAGCCCCGGGAGTTTTTTGCTTCGCTTGTCACTCCCGAGAGACGGGAAAAACCGGCCATACCCGTTCCGGAGAGCAAACAAAAGCCGGACAAGAAATCATCGCCCTCGCAGGAGATTCCGCGTCCCCGACCGAAGGAGATAGAACCCCCCCGGCAAATCACGCCCGAAAGTCCCGATGTCCCGGGTGAGGGAAAGGACTCAGGAATACCTTTGCCGAAAGAGGTTTCTCCCGGCGCTGTTCAGAAGAAAGAACAAACGAAAGACTCCAAAGTGACCTCAAAACCTCTTCCCGCGAAACCCGAGAAGCCGGTTCCCGAAGTCCCCAGTACTTTTCCCTCCGAAAGCGGGACAGGCATCGAGGGGCCTGACGTAAAGAGAACGGAAAGACCCGGGCCCGGCGAAGGGGTCCCGGGGAAAAAACCCGCTCCAGGGATATCCCTCCGGCAGAAGCTTTTTGATCCTCGGGTGACCGAGGAGATAGCAAAAAGAGACAGCGGGAGAGCTGCCGGCCGGACAGGCAAAAAAAATGAGATTACTTTCGACACTTCGGATTACCGGTATGTGGGATATATGAGCAAACTCCGGGCAAAAATCGAGAATATCTGGATATATCCCCCGGAGGCAAGGGAGAGGGGCATCTACGGAGATCTGAAGATCAGGTTTACGATCAGGAAGGACGGGACTCTCGGTGAAGTGGAACTGGTCAGGACTTCAGGGTATAAAATGCTCGACGAAGCAGCCATGAAGGCACTCAAGGAAGGGGAGCCGTATTGGCCCCTGCCCGACGCGTGGGGGATGGACTCGTATACCATCCTCGGACATTTTATTTACAACCTCTACGGTTACCGGCTGCAGTAGTCAGGAGCAGAGTAAATTCAACCCATCTCATTCACATACTGATGTAAGCGTAAGGCGACGCTCAGCACTTTCGCTCATTCTCACCGCGCTCCGAGGCTTTTGCCTCTTGATTAATGAATATATACTTTCGGACTACCTGCCTGCCGGCAGGCAGGTCGGCAAAAGAAACCGCGCAAGTGCTGTACGCCGCCCTACTCTGGGCGGATCTTTCTCGAAGTTATTAATAATATGGGTTAATCCGTTCCTCTCAGCAGGTCTATTTTCCGCCCGATATCATCCGACTCCATTAGAATGGTCCCTACGAGAATTGCATCTAAGCCGGCTGATTCCAGTGCCATCACATCCTCACGCGTCCTTATCCCGCTCTCGCTTACGACGGTCCTGTCCACTGGGATTTCTCTTTTCAGCTCAAGCGAAGTGGCCAGATCTATTCTGAGCGTTTTCAAATCCCTGTTATTGATCCCGATGATCGTGGCGGCTATTTCCATTGCCATTTCAAGCTCCGCAAAGTCGTGGACCTCGAAAAGGACTGTCATGCCCAACTCCCCGGCGAGGTGAAGATAATCCTCCGCCTGCTTCTTTCCGAGGAGGGCAGAGATAAGGAGCAGGGCATCCGCCCCGTGGGCGCGGGCTTCATAGATCTGGTATTCGTCGAAGATGAAATCTTTCCTCAGCACGGGCTTTGATATGGTCTTCTTAACTTCGGCGAGAAAATCCAGCCGGCCCTGGAAGAAGTCCTCTTCAGTTATGACTGATACGGCATCGACGTCTTTTTCTTTGTAGATGCGGGCTATTGCGAGATGGTCGAAGTCTTTTCTAATGAGTCCTTTTGAAGGAGAAGCCTTCTTGATCTCAGTTATGAACCGTATCGGGCCGTTGCCTCTTGTTATCGCCATCCTGAAGTCGCGGGGTCTTTCTACATCCCGGATAAGGGACTTTAAGACAGCCAGCGGTGTTCTATACTTGACAGATGAAAGACGGTTCTTCTTCCTTTCTATTATGCTCTCCAGAATTGTCATTCCGAATTGTAAAGGTTATAAGAGTCGATTTTCAAGGAAGCAGGGGCACAATATTCGATGCGCCTGCGGTCTTCTGTGCTAAAATATCGGGCATGCACGGCAAGGGCGGGGATATCAATAATGTGATACCGGAAACTTTACGGATGGTCTTCGGTTTTGAGTCGTTCCGTCCGGACCAGGAAGGCATCATCAGGAGCATACTCAATAGGCGGGATGTTTTTGCTGTAATGCCGACGGGTGGAGGAAAATCACTTTGCTACCAGCTTCCGGCCCGGATGACGGAGGGCACCGCGGTAGTGATCAGTCCTCTTATCTCCCTGATGAAAGACCAGGTGGATGCCGCCCTCGAAAACGGGATACCGGCCGCGTTCATGAACAGCTCGATGACCACGCAGGAAATGTCCGGCGTATACCGGGCCTTGAAACAGAAGGCGGTGAAACTCCTCTATATCGCGCCGGAGCGTTTTGCGATGCCGCATTTCCTCGAAACACTCAAGACCTTCCCGATCTCTCTTTTTGCGATAGACGAGGCCCACTGCATATCCGAATGGGGCCATGATTTCAGACCGGATTATCTCAGCCTCTCGATTATTCCCGGTGAATTTCCCGATGTGCCTGTCGCAGCCTTTACCGCAACCGCAACCAAAAAGGTTCAGGAAGACATCATCAAAAAGATCGGCCTAAGGACCCCCTATATCGTCCGTGCCTCCTTCAACCGCGCTAATCTCTTCTATGAAGTGAAACAAAAGGACAGGATTGAGTCCCAGATACTCGACTTCCTCAGTGAGCACCGGGGCGAATCGGGGATTATTTACCGTACGACCCGCGCTTCGGTAATGGATACAGCGTATTTCCTGGTATCGAATGGAATAAATGCGTTGCCCTACCATGCCGGTTTGCCCCCGGAGCAGCGGAACAAAAATCAGGAAGCATTCAACAGGGATGAAGCAGAGGTGATCGTTGCGACTATCGCCTTCGGTCTGGGAATAGATAAGTCGAATGTCAGATTCATTGTTCACGCGGACCTTCCGAAAAATATCGAGGGCTATTACCAGGAGACCGGACGGGCCGGACGTGACGGCGAGCCCGCACACTGCATCCTTTATTTCGGCAGGGGGGACATCCCCAAGATCAGGTATTTTATCGACAAGACTGAGGATGAAGGGGAACGTTCTATTGCCCTGGAGAAACTGAAACAGATCGTGGACTATGCATCCCATAATGTATGCAGAAGAAGACATCTTCTCGCTTTTTTCGGTGAGGACTATCCGGACGGGAATTGCGACGGCTGCGATATCTGCACCGGATCGGTCGAGCAGATCGACGTTACCGCAGATGCGCAAATAATAATGTCGGCGATATCAGGGACAAAGCAGCGGTTCGGGATAGGTCATGTCATCGACATCGTGACCGGTGCGGACACGAAGCGCATCCGCGAACTGAAGCACAATGAGATAAAGACATACGGTGCGGGAAAATATAAAGATAAGAAGCATTGGCGGTTCCTTGTGGGCGAACTTCTTGCCCAGGATATGGTTCGTCAGGAGGGCGATCCTTACCCTGTCCTTAAGCTGACACGGAAGGGCCTCGATATACTCCATGGCGAAGAAGAGGTAAAGGCATTGAAGAGGGAAGAATCAGTGAAGGCGAAGGCGGGAAGAACGGGTGATTCCGGGCATTACGATAGGGACCTTTTCGGAAGACTCCGCATTCTCAGGAAAAGGATAGCGGAAGAACAACAGGTCCCTCCTTACGTCATATTCTCAGACAAGACCCTCCGCGAGATGTGCGGACAATTTCCGTCGACATTGCCGGCCATGAGAAGGATCAGCGGTGTCGGCGACGCCAAACTTGAACGGTATGGTGAGGATTTCATCCGGGAGATAAAAAATCACCTCAATGAAAATCCGGATGTGGCGGTCCCTAAAGATGGACCGGTCGATCTTTCATCTCCCTCCGGACGATCAAAGACTAAGAAAAAAGGAGAGACGGTCGAAGAGACCTATGAGTTTTTCAGAAGGGGCATGTCCCTTGAGGATATCTCCAAACTTCGCAAGCTTTCTCCATCCACCATATCCTCACACATGGAACAACTTATCCGGGAAGGCCGACAGATAGATATCGACCGCCTTGCCAGCCAGGCAAAACGGGAAAAAATAGAAGAATTTTTCCTGTCCTCGGGGCAATGGAATCTAAATCCCGTCATAGAGCACTTCAATGGCTCAGTGAGTTATGAAGAAGCAAGGCTTGTCAGGGCCTGGATGCAGGCCGGAACTATAGGAGGAGCGTTGTGAGATTCCGGCATTCTACAAGGCCGGATTAACAAAGATAAAGGCCGGACTGAAAATACTCGCGATTTTGCTATAATTAGCCTCTATGGACGAACGCAGGAAGATCGCAAGGGCTGCAGGCGTGATGTCGGCGGCCACATTCATAAGTCGAATCCTCGGTTTTGCACGCGACATGATCTTCGCGGTATATTTCGGCGCGACGGGCATATCGGATACCTTTTTCGCGGCCTTCAGAATCCCCAATCTTCTCAGGGAACTCTTCGCTGAAGGTTCCATGTCATCCGCCTTCATACCCGTCCTTACCGAATACCAGCAAAAGAAAGGAGAGGATGAGGCGAGAAGGCTGGTGAAGGTCACTTTTACCTTTATACTCCTTATTGTAGGAATCATTTGTCTGCTCGGGATTATCTTCGCGCCGGGCATTGTAGCAGTGATCGCACCGGGTTTTATGAAATCCCCGGAGAAGTTCTCCCTGACGGTTTCCTCACGAGAATAATGTTCCCCTTTCTCCTTTTCATAAGCCTCGCGGCTTTGATGATGGGAGTTCTCAATACAAGACGGGTGTTCTTTATTCCTGCGGTTGCGCCGGCTATGCTCAACCTCGCTCTAATCATCAGCATCATCTTTTTCGCGTCGAAGTTTGAACAGCCGATAAAAACAGCCGCGATAGGCGTGCTTATAGGAGGATTTGTCCAGTTTGTGTTCCAGCTGCCCTCTTTTGCAAAGAACCGGTACAGGCTTGGTATCGACCTGTCTCTCGGACACCCCGGCTTGAAAAAGATGTCCGTGCTGCTGATTCCGGCAACATTCGCTCTGGCCATAACCCAGATCAATATTGTAGTGAGCAATATTCTTGCCTCTTATCTCGCAACCGGGAGCATTACGTATCTCTACTATTCGATGAGACTGATCCAGTTTCCGGTCGGCATTTTTGGGGTCGCGATGGGTATGGCCGTTCTGCCCAGTCTTTCGGAGCATGCGATAAAGGGAGAATTCGGAAAAGTCAGGGAGGACTTTTCTTTTGCTCTGAGACTTCTCTTCTTCATCACGGTCCCGGCGATGGCGGGTCTTATCGCCTTGAGGGAGCCGATCATCAACCTCCTCTTTCAAAGAGGACATTTCGACTATTCTGCGACCAAAGGAACTGCGGAAGCTCTTCTTTATTACTCGCTTGGGATATGGTCTATTGTAGGTATAAGGGTGATTACCGCCACCTTTTATTCCATGCAGGACACAAAGACACCCGTCAAGATAGCAACGGTCGGAATGCTCTCTAATATCCTCTTCAGTCTTCTGCTGATGGGGCCGATGAAACATGCAGGGCTTGCCCTTGCCAATGCTATGGCATCGATCGTCAATTTTTCGCTCCTTTTCTTTTTCCTCCGAAAAAAGCTGAAGCATATCGGGACGAAGAAGATAGCGGGATCATTCTCGAAGATCCTTGCTGCCTCGGTGATGATGGGCGTGGTTGCCAGAATCATGCTCCATGGAGAACTCTGGGAAACGACCGGGCAGGCAGAGGAAAAGACTCTTTTTTTTGCAGGGACCGTGATATTCTGCGCGGGACTTTATCTGGCTCTCAGTTTTATCTTCAAGGGGGAAGAGATAAGATATGTCTATGAAACTGTGAAACAAAGGTTCCGGAAATCGTCGTGAGAAGAAGGGTGTCAGGGCCTTCTCTATCAGTCAAAGTCTAAAAAAAAGGGATATCGTGAAATAGAAATTGATTTAATTTCGGTGCTGCCTTTTTCCATCTGTTCTTACCTCTGTCGAATGAATTTTTCCTCTTGACTATAACGGGAAAAATGTTATTCTATAAGTGTAGTTTTTAGTTGTAAAGTTTGAATTAAATATATTATATTACTTGCTGTCTTTGGCAAAAAGGCTATGCTGTTAGAGATAGCCTTTATTATTCTCTGAATACCTTTCATCTCTTTAGCGGGTATCCCGAGATTGTTCTTTGAAAACTAAAGAGCAGGTCACGTCAATTCAAGATTTGAGCATACCAGTATCAAATGAGAGTTTGATCCTGGCTCAGAACGAACGCTGGCGGCGTGCCTAACACATGCAAGTCGAACGGGGATAGTTTGTAGCACAAAGAGTTCATAGTTCATGGCTCATAGCAAAGGCA
>JBECKU010000059.1:0-9675 GCA_040235385.1 Candidatus Sulfobium sp.
ACCTTCGGATGAATGTTTAAACGTCCTTCACACTGCTCTGCTGCTAGCAGTGACGCGATTGAAGGGTACGCGGTCAGGAATTCCGGCTGAAAAGCATTGAGCGCGTCAACGAGGCTTTCGATGCATGAAGTGGCCTCGAGCCGTTGTATCTTTACCAGACTGATATCGATGCCGGCGCACATGCGATACGTTACATGCATCGGGTTGTCAGCTCCGATGCATGTTATTCTCAGACGGTGTCGAAGACCTGGAGAAAAGCCCATAAAGAATCCACATCGGAATAAACCGGCAAGGGCTGTGCTCCATTCCAGCCTGTTGGAGACAAAAACGCCCTTCAGACCCGAGCTTCCGCTTGTCGAAAGAACCCGGTATTCTCCCAGGTAATATTCGTCTCGGGTGAGTAATCTTGTATGGTTCTGCAGATCCTTGAGCTTTATGCGGGCATCCGTTACAAAGCGGTCGAAATTCTCCATCATGGTTGCCTTGTCAATGATTGGCAGATCGCTGAGAACAATCTCTCGATCCGTTTTTACATGCGCATATAAATCTCTATAAAAGGAAGAGCGACGCACGGCGTACCTCACAATGGAAGAGAGCCTCTTTTGCTGATATCTCACCAGTTCATTCCGCGTCCATGCTTCATGCACATTTATCTTTTTCAGGATGGAAAAGGCTCTTGAAATATCATGGAGACGCCTTAGGGAGTATACAATTCTCATTGATTCGTTTACTTCATAATGACAGAGATATGATGTTTGAGCAACGTCTTCTGAATTCTCCGCGCATTTTCTTACAGCCGTTGAGTCTGACCGTGTTTGTGGACCACTCCGGCATAGTTAATCGATGGGTCACTGCATGCGTGCCGCATATTATAGAGCATCTGCTGGTGTAGTGCGTCCAACGCTTCTTTACACTCGTCATTGCGAGCGAAGCGAAGCAATCTCCTTTTTCACTGCTGTGATTTCTTCGTCGATTCTCTCCTCGCAATGGCAAGAGACTTATGACTCACTACACTGGCAGAATGAAAACGGGATGCGTCCCTGTTTATCTGTCAGTGCATTCGCCGGTATGATCAAGGAGAACCCGGGCAGCGAGACGGTCGCAATCACTGGAGTATGTCTTCCCGTCGCAGCCGCAAACCGGGGCGTAAATCGTGGCGCACGCCTCGGGTACGGGAGTACAGGTACCCCGAAGGTCCTGCCCGAAGCATGCATCAGGAGGCGCAATATCGCAAAACATATCATTCGGGCATGACAGCTCTGACCCGCAGACAATCCCGTTCGGTACCTTCAGATAAAACCGCGCTGCCTCGAAACCAAGACCTTGTCCGGCCGGACCGCTGATCAAATACAAATGTCCTGTTGCGATTATACCGGTCGTTGACAGGCTTCGGTACCCTTCGGCAATCTCTTCCGCCGAGGCGCCGCTTGAGCGAAGATCGAACTCCGAGATACTCCCCGATAAGGGGATGTTGAGGATAGACACGTCAATCCAGGGACAGGGTTCGGTGATGCATCGAATGCCGTTGTCCCGGAAAAAAGCAGGGAGAATCCCCGGCCACGCGTTCCCTTTTTCCTCCCATGCCTCAACAGCGACAAGAACGCTCAGGTCCGGGAATTCAGTACTGAAAGGAGCAAAAAAACCTCTGATGATGACGTCCTTCTCATTGAAGGCCTGCAGTACTCGAAAGGCGTCACTGTCCTGAAGGCCAAGGGAGGAGAGATCGAGGTCCGCAACATAACATTCAGTCCTGAATGCCCCGTCGCCGCAGCGGGTAAAGAACCTGTTTACTCGCCGTACGAAAATACCTCCGCAGTAAGGCGAGGGACACGTGAGCATATCGCCCCGAGAAAAGACATAATAGGACGGTCTGCCGGCGTCGGGAATAATACCAGCAGCGGCAGAAGGAAGATTCAGGCAAAGGACAAAGAATATACACAAAAGAGACAGAACGAAGGTCTTCCTTGGAGCGGAGGATTCAAAAGGTTGATTATTCATGGCGCATCTGCTTCCTAATCCTGTATTTAGATTACGACAGCCTTGCCGTCAAGTCAAGGCCGGAGACAACGACTCTCAGACCGCGAACCCGGGCGGTGATATAATCAGAAAGTGCAAAAAGAAAAAGTAATCATTATCCTGACCGTTCTCATTGACGTTCTCGGCCTGGGGATCATTATTCCCGTTCTACCTTTTTACGTCGAGAGTTTCGGCGCTTCGGCCACCACCCTGACGCTGCTTTTTTCCGTGTACGCCCTTTTTTCTTTTGTAAGCGGACCGTTCCTGGGGGCGCTTTCCGACAAGATAGGTCGCCGCCCGGTCCTGATTATAAGCATCTTCAGCACCGCTGTCGGCTGGTTTGTCTTTGCCTCGGCACATGCCATGTGGCTTCTATTCCTCGGACGGATCATTGACGGCATGGCGGCAGGGAACCTGCCGATCACCCAGAGTTACCTCGTAGATATTGCAAGAAACGACAGGGAACGGACTACGAACCTCGGGATTATCGGTTCCGTTTTCGGCGTCGGATTTATTATCGGCCCGGCCATCGGCGGGACGCTCAGCGCCATCTCACACCCGCTTCCTTTTTTCTTCGTCGGAGGGATGGCAACACTCAATGTCATCGGAGCTTTATTTTTTTTGCCGGAATCACTGACGCACATAAACAGGGAGAAAAAAATGTTGTTTAATCCTCTCCGTCCGTTGATCAATGCAGTTAGGGACAAACCCCTTCGCTCCAGGTATATCTCCTGGTTTTTCTTCGGACTCTCATTTTCCGGAATGCAGTCGGTATTCGCGCTGTATATGGGGAAAGTTTTCGGCTTCAATGTTGCCATGGTAGGAACAATCTACACCTTCATGGGCATAATCGTTTTCTTGAACCAGACGTTTTTTCTCCGTATCTTTTGGCTGCGTTTCTTCAGGGAGTCCGAGCTTGAGGTCTGGCCCTTTCTTTCCAACGCGATCGGATTATTATTGCTGATGGTGCCTTCCATTCCCTTTCTCGTATCCGGGATTGTTCTCTATATTTTCAGCCAGTCGCTCCTTCGAGTGACCGTGGCAAGCCGCGCGGCGGGAATGGCAGGAAACCGGAGGAGAGGGGAAGTTCTCGGCATTATGGCATCGGTGCTGTCCGCGGCGATGATCGTGGGACCTCTGCTGGCCGGGGCTCTTTTCGACATCAAGCCCTTCCTGCCTTTTGCCGTCTCCAGTCTTGCCCTCGCTGCCGGTTTTTTCACCATGAAGTTTCAATCCGGGGATACTGAGTCATAGGACTCATGATACGGTCGTTGTCCCTTACTCATTTCATTTTCTTTCGGTCTTGAAGTTTCTTTAATCTTGATTCGGTAAACTCACGCAAACGCAGCGCCGTTTGAGGCCCCTTTGCCTCTTCCTCGTGTTTAAAAAAAACGAAAGCCCTCTCCCATTTTTGCGAAAGGATTCTTCCCGTCCATTTTGACAGATCGGCGTCACTATAATCGAGACGGCGCAGGCGCAGGTATCCCCATGATGCCGTTGTAATGATTTCCTTTGCCGGGTTATCATCAGTATCGGCGACGCACAAGCTGTGCCCCTTTTCACGAAGTAGGTCCCGAATTTCATGATCAAGCCAGGATGGATGACGGAACTCGAAAGCACAGGACACATCTGGAACCAGGTCAAGAAATTCTTTCAATGCTGCGCGGTCCGCGTGGAAACTCCCTGGAAACTGAAACAGGACCGGCCCCAATTTGCCGCCCAGTGCCGACAGGGTTCTAAAGAGGTAGCCGGTCTCCTCATTTACATTTCTTAGCCTCTTCAGATGCGTTATAATGCGCGGCGCTTTAAGCGCGAAAACAAAATCATTCGGGACCTGCTCCGCCCATTTAGCGAGGACGCCCTCTGCCGGCATGCGATAAAAAGTATTATTGATCTCAACTGCGCCGAGTCGTTCTGAATAGAATCGGAGCATTTCCCCGGACTGAATCTTTTCAGGATAAAACTTCCCTTTCCATTCCTTGTATGCATACCCGCTTGTACCGATATGGATTTTCATAAGCCTTCATTATGTCTTCTTCTCTATTTTTCCTCCAAAAACCGCGAATATGCTGTTCTTATAATAGCAGTCCACGTCCCGGAATCCCGCTTCCTTCAGCGCCTTCAATTGATCTCCCAGAGTATCGGGCTTGTTCGAGCTTCTGGGGTCCTTATAACGCCGTATTAAATCTTCGGGTTCCTCATCTTTGATATGATAGCGACGCATCATATCTTCCAGCCATGCTCTCCATAGTGAAAAATACCACCCCTCAAGTTCTTCTGATGGAGGAAGCACGACATCAATATTTACAAACCGCCCTCCAGGGTTTAAACATGTTGCTATGCATCGGAAAAGTGAAGCCTTTTCGCTCCTTTCAAGATGATGGATCGCCATCGTGGATATACAGAGGTCGTATTTCCCCAATTCAGCCGTGCCGTCCAATATTTCCTGGAAACTCGCTCTTATGAAATCCGTACTCTGAAACTGTTTGAGTCTTTCTCCGGCCTTTTGGAGCATCCCTTCGTTGCCGTCGACTAATGTCGCGGACGAGATATTATGGGTTTTCAGTAATTCTTCGGTGAGAACCCCGTCACCGCAGCCTAGATCGAGAATTTTGACGGCCTCCTCCTTATCGAAAAAATAGTCACACAAAGAAGAGGCAAAACCGAACATTGTCCTGCGTTCGACAATATAGATATCCGCCTTGTCTAGGTAGCTTTCCGCAAACCTTTTGTCCGCCCATGCGGACTCCCTGAAGTCACTCATGTTATCTCTCTTTTCGGGCATCTCTCTTTTTCTCTCCCCGAATAAGAAAGTGTAACATGTCGGAGGACCATGTAGTCCACTTTCGGCATTGCATAAGCAAAAATCGCATAAAAGCGGACCGTCCATTGGAATTTTCATCAACCGGAAGGAAGAAATTGCCCTGGAATGGCAGGATTCATCGTCTATTATTGATAACAAGAGTGCCGTTATGATAATCTTCCTTGATAGATTAACACTATTATAAACCTGAAGGTGCCCTATGCCATATCGAGCCTGGTTTCAGTGTATGAATAAGGAATGCAGGACGAGCTACCCGCTCAGTTCGATCATCTACCGCTGCAAGACGTGCGGCTCACTTCTGGAAGTGCAGCACGACGTGCAGGCCCTTGCAAAACGCAGCGCAAAGGAATGGATAAAGATTTTCGAATACCGCTACAAATCATCGGAGTGGCCCTATGGATCGGGAGTATGGGGGAAAAAGGAATGGGTGCTTCCTCAAATCCATAACGACAACGTCGTCTCGCTTTACGAAGGCGGCACAAACCTTTTCTGGGCCGAGCGGTTCGGCAGTATGATCGGACTGGAAAACCTCTGGGTCAAGCTCTGCGGCAACTCGCACAGCGGCTCCTTTAAGGACCTCGGGATGACCGTGCTTGTCTCGATGGTCAAGCAGATGATCAGCGACGGCGCCCCGATTCAGGCGGTTGCCTGTGCGTCCACTGGAGATACGTCCGCCGCACTTGCTGTGTACTGCGCCGCCGCCGGAATACAGTCTATCGTGCTACTCCCAAAAGGCAAGATATCCGTCGCTCAGTTGGTCCAGCCTATAGCCAACGGCTCATTGGTACTTTCGCTGGATACGGACTTCGACGGATGCATGCGCGTAGTCCAGGAGATCACCGAGGACGAGACTATCTATCTCGCCAATTCCATGAATTCTCTTCGGATCGAGGGACAAAAGACCGTCGGCATAGAGATCGTCCAGCAGTTCGAGTGGGAAGTTCCTGACGCAATAATCATCCCGGGCGGCAACCTGGGAAATGTCTCGGCACTCGGCAGCGGACTGCTCATGATGCGGGACCTCGGACTCATTACCAAATTACCAAGGATAGTGGTGGCCCAGGCCGAGCGCGCCAATCCGCTTTACCGTTCCTATCTCAGGAACTTCGAGACGTTTGAACCTATCCAGGCCCAGAAGACTCTGGCCAGCGCCATTCAAATAGGCAACCCAGTCAGCATCAAGAAGGCCGTCCGGACATTAAAACAGTTCAAAGGCATCGTCGAACAGGCCACCGAACAGGAACTGGCCGATGCCGCCGCGCTCGGAGACACGACAGGCATGTTCAACGATCCGCATACAGGGGTTGCACTGGCGGTGCTGATCAAACTGATAAAGACCGGGAAAATAGACAAGTCCGAGCATGTCGTGGTGATCTCGACCGCACACGGCCTCAAATTCACCGATTTCAAGGTCGGCTATCATGAGGGCACTCTGGGCTTCCCCTGTCGTTATGCCAACAAACCCATAGACCTGCCGCCGAGCGTTGATGCCGTCAAAGAGGCGCTGAGGAACACACTGAAGAAGAGGAGAACAATAGATGTCTAAAGATTCAAACAGCAGAAACTGGAAGCCCGCCACTCTGGCCGTCCACGGTCGCCGCCGCCTTCCAAAGGCCCACTATGCGGTTTCAACACCTATCGTTCATACATCCAATTATTACTTCGATACCGCCGATGAGGTTGAAGACTTCATGCGTGCAAAGGGCCAGGGCAAGGTGCTCCGGGAGCATGAATACGCCCGCTACGGCAACCCCACTCAACAAGAGACCGAACGCAAGCTTGCGGCCATCGAAGGGGCGGATCGCGCTGTCCTTTATTCTTCAGGAATGGCAGCGGTCCTGCTGGTGATCATGACCTACATGAAGCCGGGGGGGCATATCATCTTCACCGGTGACTGCTATCGCCAAACACGTGACTTCGCCACAAACTTCCTCGGAAAGTTCGGTATCGACCACTCCATCGTGGACCCCACGGCCGAGGCAATCGGGAAAGCCGTCAAGCCAAACACGAACATTATCTTCACGGAATCCCCCACAAACCCTTACCTGCGAGTGCTCGATATCCCTGAGATAGTTAAAGTTGCAAAGGAGCGTAACATCCTTACAGTCATCGATGCTACTCTGGCCACTCCCTATAACATCCGTCCGATCGAACTGGGCGTGGACGTGGTCATCCACTCCGCCACCAAGTATCTGGGCGGACACAACGACCTTATGGCCGGCGTGGCCCTCGGCTCGGATGAGTTGATGAATGAATTGTACAAGATGCAGCGTATGATCGGCGCAACTCCCGGTCCGCTCACCTGCTTTTTGCTCGAGCGCGGCCTGAAGACCTTCGGGATGCGCATGGAGCACCACAACCGGGCGGGAGCTGAGGTGGCGCGCATGCTGGAATCTCATCCGAAGATCGAAAAGGTCTGGTACCCTGCCCTCGAATCACATCCTGACCATAGTGTCGCGAAAGATCAGATGAAGGGATTCGGCAGCGTCATCAGTTTCCTGGTAAAAGGCGGCAATACAGAGACCAGGAAGTTCATCGACGCCCTCGAGCTTTTTCTGATTACACCCAGCCTCGGCGGGAGCGAGAGCCTGGTTACCCAGATGTGGGCGATGTCCTTCTTCGATTACCCCGAGGACTTTCGCCGGGAGATCGGCATGGTCGACAATCTCGTCCGCATTGCCCTTGGCCTGGAAGACGTGGACGACCTCATCGCCGACCTGAAGCAGGCCCTGGACAAGATCCGGATCTGAGCGTTAGCAAACAAGATAGCAGTCGAACGCGCCGGAATTCTTGACAGGGTGCTGTCAGCATATTAGATTAGCACGGTGAAAATTTGCCTGGTTAACATTCTTTTTTATCTTTCTTCTATATTTGCAGCACTGTATTCTCGAATCTCATTGCCTGTCAATCAATATTGTCGGAATTTGATCTATTTCATGGGGATTTGTTCTATATAATAACGATCTAAAAATTGTATTTGCCGCAGTATCCGAGCTACCGTTTCCTCAAACGGGCAAACCGCGTGGCGATCTGGTCGCGCCCCAACTCCCTGGAGAAGCCGCACTTTTCAAACATTCCGATCGCCTTTTCCATCCCCTGTTTATCCACTTCGATCGTCGGTTCATAAATCGAAAGAATGCCGTCCTTCTTGACGGCTCTGCAGATCCGGGCGGCGGCTTCGGCCTGGTCGCCCACTTCGTGAAAGCTGTAATACATCAGGCAGACATCGGCAATGCCTTCTCCAAGATCAAGTGATGAGATGTCGCCCTGAACAATGTCCACTTTATCACGAAAATCCCTTGTCCTTCTCTCCAGTTTTCTTATCATTCCCTCCTGCAGTTCCACGGCGATGACCTTCCTGGCACGTGGTGCGATCACCTCCGTAAAAAAGCCGTTGCCCGCGCCGATTTCAAGGACAACGGTATTCCCGGTAATACCCGATTCTTTCAGTACCTTTTCCCTGTCGGTGAAAACTTTTCTGACCGGGTTGTACAGAATAAACGAAAGCCACGACGGACAGACAGCACCCATAATACCTCCGTGCTTCGGACTTGCTATTTCTTCTCACTTTTATTTTCCACTATTTCGGTTACTCTTAATATAGAATATTTCATATCTATGGCGCCGGACCTTCTGCCCCAATGTTTTATTTGTTGCTCTTGACCGGATTTTTGCCTATGGTAAATTTTAAGTTGTAAAGAAAACACGTACTCCCATGGGGGATATAAACAGGAGGAAACATGAAGAAGATCATCTGTTCCATACTCTTCACGTTTATTATAGCGGCGGCGGGCTGTTCAGACAATAAACCGTCCGAGCTTTTCGAGACAGCCAGGTTCGAGGAGGTCCAGAACAATGAGGAACATGCAGTCAAGTTGTACAGGGAGATCATCCGGAAATATCCCTCGAGCGAAGAGGCCAAAAAGGCGGCAGAGAGATTGTCCGAGATTCAGGGGAAGTAGATTATGACAACGGTCTTTTCCGATGAGATTTCAGTTGCCACGAAAGGATCCGGTGACACGATCGACATAACCCAAATGACGGCGGAGATTGTGGATGCATCAGGTGTAATGAACGGAACTGTCACGGTCTTCTGTCAGGGCTCGACCGGCTCGGTCACAACCATCGAGTATGAGCCGGGTGTCATCAAAGACCTGCAAAGGACCCTGGAAAAAATAGCACCTTCCGACCTGCCATATGAACAAAATAAGGCATGGGGGGACGGGAACGGTTTTTCCCATGTCAGGGCCGCCCTCATGAAACCGTCGCTCACAATCCCTGTTCTGGATGGCAAAATGGCCCTCGGTACCTGGCAGCAGATCGTCTTCATCGACTTCGACAACAGGCCGAGAAGGAGAAAAGTTATCGTTCAGGTAGTCGGCGTATAAGGTCAGAGAAAAAGCCGTTATCTCACGAAAAGTCTTCAGGATAACAAACCTCCCCTTAATTCAAGTCCGCGGTCAAAAAAATATTTGTCATTATGTTCAATATATTCATACTTTCTTCATTAATTTCGGATAATATTTTCTCGAAAGGAGGATGAAGAGTATCCAGGCATCCCGCAGTTCCAAAACTCATTATTTATGAAAGGACCTGGGAATCAGGTCCTGATGATTAAATTAAACAGAGGAGTATAAGATGAAAAAAAGTATCTTATTTGTCGCGGTTGTTGTTGTTTTACTTATGGGATTTGGTATTGACGCAGAAGCACGTTGCGGAAAAGGCCATGGTCGGAGTATGGGAATGGCAATGGGGTCCGGAATATGCGACCAATGCGTGGGCATGCTCGGCGGAGGGCCGATGATGGGGCATGGAATGATGGCCATGAGCAAGAG